>JAWOCH010000105.1:0-16204 GCA_046483865.1 Candidatus Brocadiia bacterium
CTGGCGCGGATCGTGCGGCAGGGCAGCACGAGTGAGATGAAGGCGGATGCCTGCTACACTGCGGCGGCCGTCATGAAACGAACCGGCGCGGGCGCGCCCGACCAGTTGCGCTCCGCCCTGGACGACACGCTCGCCGGCGACGAGCAGGCGCTCCGCGAGGCTGCTGCCGAAGCCCTCGGAGTGGCCGGCACCGGTTCCGCCGAGCGGCTCTCGCTCATAAGAACGCAAGCTCTTCAGCTCGACTGAGCCAGGATTGCCGTCCCAGGACGGCCCCACAGTGAGTTGCCCATCCGGACAGCCGGGGGTCTGCGTGGCATGACGCAGGCCTCCGGCGATTTGTGCACCCCGCTGAGCGGGAGCCGCGCTTTGCTCATCACCTTGCGCGGCGAAGTGCGGTGTGATAGGAATGCTCAAGGGCTGTCTGCCGCCCTCTATTCAGCCCAGTCAGGCCAGAGGGGCGGCAGGCCCGCCGCCCCCGGACTCCCCGGAGCATAGATGACCCGGCGAAACACCCGAAGGATACTGCTTGTGCTCTTTGCCGCGTCCGGGGCCACTGCGCTCACATACCAGCTCATCTGGGTGCGCATGCTCAGCGACGTCTTTGGGGTAACCGTCCTGGCTGTCACGACGGTTGTCACTGCCTTCATGGCTGGCCTGGCGCTCGGCAGTCTGGTCTTTGGGCGCTTGGTGGACCGATATGGTCGTCCGCTGCTGGTGTTCGCCGGTCTGCAGCTTGTGGTGGGGTTATTCGCTCTGGCGTGGCCGGAGTTGCTCCGTTACCTGACTGAGGCCTACGTGGCGCTCTACCGGCGGTTCCCCACCAGCTTCTACGTGCAGGGCCTCATCCGCTTCGGCCTGACCTTCGGGCTCCTGCTGGTGCCAACCACGCTGATGGGCGGCACCTTGCCCGTGTTGACGAAGTACTTCGTCAGGGCTCTCCGCCACATGGGACGAGACCTGGGGCAGCTATACGGGGTGAACAACCTGGGTGCAGTGGTCGGCATCGTGCTCACCGCTTTCCTGCTGATCAGATCCGTGGGCATGCAGGCGACCCTGTGGATCGCGGCGGGCATAAACATAGCGGCGGCAGGCGTTCTGCTGGCCCTGCACCGATTCGCCTCGGCACAGCAGGCCGCGGCTCAGGGAGGCCAGGAGAAGGCCGAACCCTACACGCCGTCCGTAGCGGTGCCGGGCGCCCCGCCCGCAAGGTATCCCGCCTATGTCCGCAAGGCAGTGTTGTGGGCTTTCGCCATCGAGGGCTTCTGCGCGCTGGCCTATGAGGTGCTCTGGACCCGCATGTTGGTCGGCGTCTCGCAACACAAGGACGTCTACTTGTTCAGCACCATTCTGGCCGGCTTCATCCTGGGGCTGTCGCTGGGCAGCTACCTGATAGGACGCATCTGCGAGCGGCGGCGGGATGTGCTGCTCATGTTCGGGGCCGTGGAGCTGGCTATAGGGCTGGTGGCCGTCGCGGCAATATACGCGTTCCAGGCGCTGCCGGAAACCCTGTGGCAACTGTGGCAATGGGCAGACTATGCCTGGTGGTCAGGGGCCCTTGAGAATGTCGTGCTCCTCCTCGTGCTGCTCGTGCCCACCACGCTAATGGGCGCGACTTTCCCCCTGGTGGGGCGCATCTGCACGCAAAGCGTACGGCAAGTCGGGCGGAGCGTTGGGCAGATCGGCTGCCTGGACACAGTCGGGTCGATCTTCGGCGCCTTCGCGGCAGGCTTCGTACTGGTGCCGGTGCTGGGCGTCACGCGGGCCGTGGGGCTGACGGCTGTCATTAACATCCTGATCGGCGCCGGGCTGTTGTTCGCTTACCCGGGCGTATCAAGGCGCTTCAGAGCCACAATGGCGTTCAGCGGAGTCGGGCTGACCGTTGCACTCCTGCTGCTGGTCCCGGCTCGGTTCGGAGCCGATCACTGGCTGGCCCACCGGAGGTACGATTCGTATCTCTACCTTGAAGAGGGCGTTAGCGCGACCGTCGGCGTGCCCGCTGCATCCGATGGCGAGAAGGGCCTCATGATCGACGGCATGGTCACCGCCGCCACCAACTACGACGACATGCGCGTCCACGCCATGCTGGGCTACGTCCCGTTTCTCGCGCATCCGCAGCCCAGGAAGGCCCTGGTGATCGGCTTCGGCATGGGGGTTACCTCCGGCTGCTTGCTCCAGGATGGTATCGAACGAGTTGACTGCGTGGAACTGGCCCCGGAAGTGCTCGAGGCAGCCTCATGCTTCGCCGACGTGAATGGGGATGTGATGAACGATCCCCGCTTCCGCGCCGTCCTTGACGATGGTCGCAGTTACCTGCTGGCCACCGGACAACGATATGACCTGATCACCAGTAACGCGGTGCATGCACGTCTCAGCAACGGGCTCTACACCGTGGGCTTTTACCGCCTGTGCCGAGACCGCCTGACCGAAGATGGCACGATGGCCCAGTGGCTGCCCTCCAACTGGATGACGCGCGCAGAATACTGGATGTTGGTGCGGGCCTTCGCGGAGGTCTTTCCGCACACCAGCATCTGGGAAGCCAATATCGGGCATCAGGTCCTGCTCGGCACACTCAGCCCGGGTCGCCTCAACTACCCGCGCCTGGCGAAGCGCCTGGCACGGCCCAAACCCCAGGCAGATCTGGGTCCACTCGACCTGTCCGACCCCGTCGAGTTCCTCGCACACTTCGTGGCCGGCGGAGACGAGTTGCGGGCCTACACCCGCCACCTGCCTTTGAACACCGATGACTGCCCCCGGGTGGAGTTCAGCTTCGTGGCCGATCGCCGACCGATCGCGGGGGTGATCAGAGACCTGGTCGCTTTCCGGGAGCAAAGCGAACCGGACTTCGTGGACTGGGGCACTGCGGAGCATGCCGACGAACTGCAGGCCCGCCTCGAACGGTACCGGCATGCCTTCGATCTCTGTCTGCGCGCCCGTATCCGCGATACCCAGGGCAGGGACGAGGCAGTGCTGGCGGTGGCCGCCCAGGCCCGAAGTGTGGCTCCGAAGTCGGGCAGGATCAGGCAGCTCGTGTACTCCCTGCTGGGCAGCCAGATCGCCCGGGCGGGCAGTCTCAGAGCGGAGGGTAAGCTGCGGCAGGCGGCTCAGCTCTGCCAGCGTGTCCTGGAGCTGGATCCGGGCTCTCCCTCGGCATTTGTTGAACTGGCGCTAATCCACCAGGCCGCCGGGAATCTGCCCAGGGCCGTCGCGGCGGCCAGGCAGGCAGTCGAGTCGGAACCCGGCTTCGGACGGGCCCATGCCATACTGGGGATGCTGCTGGTCAGAACGGGGGACACTGCTAACGCCAGAAAGCATCTGGAGAGCGCGATCCAGATGAGCCGCTCCCCGGATCCGCTGCCGTACCTGTGGCTCGGAAGGCTCCATGCCAGGCAGGGCCGGCTGGTCGAGGCCGCACGGGCCCTCGGTGCGGCAGTCAATATCGCCCCAAACGTGTCAAGGCTGCATCTGGAGCTGGCCGAGGTACTCGAACGTCTGGATGAGTCGGAAGCAGCGCGCCGGCACGCGTCCGAGGCGCTCCGGCTGGCCCCAGCGAGCAAGCAGGCCCAGGACTTGCTGCGGCGGCTGTCCGGACAGCCTTAGGGGCCTGCGGTGTCGTCAGCGAAGGACCAAGGAGAGGCCGTAGGGCCTCACGCGCACGCAAGAGAGGAGTGGTCACGCAATGTTGAAGGCAATCAGTATCTGGGCGCTGAAGGATAACGCCAGTCGTTCTGCGGCATCGCTGTTCGAGGAGGCGTGCCGGCTCGGGTTCGTTGGAGTGGAGCCTGCCGTGGGCGAGGAGGGGCTGCTGACCCCGCGCAGCAGCAAGGAGGACTGCGCCGAGCTGCTGGATGCCGCCGAGCGCGCGGGCGTGCGACTGACCAGTCTGGCCAGCGGCCTGGGATGGCAGTATCCGCTGACGGCGGACGACGGGGCCGCGCGGGAGAGGGGTGTCGAGGTGCTCCTGCGCAGCGTGCACCTGGCCTCGTGGCTGGGGCTGGACACGCTCCTGGTCGTGCCGGGGACGCTGACCCCGCCGGGCGCCGAGGGCAACGACCACGTGCCGTACGATGTGGCAATGGAGCGTATGAAGGAGGGCCTTGCCCGAGTTGTGCCCACGGCCGAGGAGGCCGGCGTCACGTTGGGCATCGAGAACGTGTGGAACCGCGTGCTGCTCAGCCCGCTGGAGATGCGCGACTTCATTGATGGCTTCGGCTCCGAGCGGGTCGGCGCTTACTTCGACGTGGGCAACGTCATCGTGTCCGGCTACCCGGAGGACTGGATCCGCATCCTGGGTCCGCGCGTCAGCAGCGTGCACTTCAAGGACTTCAGGCGTGACGTGGGGACGCTGGACGGCTTCTGCCCGCTGACGGAGGGGGACGTGGACTGGCCCGCCGTCATGGGAGCCCTGCGCGAGATAGGCTACGACGGCCCCTGCGTGGCGGAGTTCTTCGAGCTGCAAGAGGACGCACTGGTCGAACTGAGCGAAGCGATGGACCAGATACTCGCCCTATGAGCGCTTGACTGGGGCGAGCAAGGGGGCTATAGTATCCTTCGTCGGCGAGGTCGAGGTCCTGCATGGACCCAGGGAAAACGGTGCAAATCCGTTACGGACCCGCCACTGTAACCGGTAGCGAAAGCCCATGACTGGCCACTGTCCCGCGCGGGATGGGAAGGCCGGGCCGGTAGCGACGATCCGGAAGTCAGGAGACCTGCCCGCCGACGCGGTGCCGTTGACCTTCGGGTGTCGAGGGAGGCGCCAGGACAGGCGTTGCGCGTGTCTCTGCGATGGCCTCTGCCCCGAGTGCCGGCGGCGTGGGCCTTTTCTTTTTGGCCGCGCGGCAGGCCTCGGGCAGCGGATCGCCTGTCAAAGGCCTCCTCCCCTGACGCCCCGGCTCTTGCACTCGGGGAGGTGCATCAACGTGATGCGGCGTGCGTTCACACTGATCGAGCTTCTTGTCGTCATTGTCATCATAGCCATCCTGGCCGGCATGCTCATGCCGGCGCTGGCCAGCGCCCGCGCCCGGGCTCAGTCCACCTCCTGCCAGGACCGCCTGCACAACATCGGCGCGGCCACGCTGATGTACATCAGCGACCACGGCGGCCACTTGCCTTCGGCGGGCGAATACCGGAACGACATCGGTGGGGGCCGGCAGTTCTTCGGCTTCTACACCGGCATCGGCGAAGAGGTGGACTTCTCGCGGGGCTTCCTGTCTGTCTACGTGGGCGACAGCGAGGAGGTCTGGCAGTGTCCTGCCTTGCGCTGGGGCGAGTATGTTCCACGCGCCTGGGGACCGTGCACCGGCTATGCCTACAACTACCATTACCTGACACGGCTTGAGGAGGACGGCAACTGGTGGGAGCCGGACTACAGGTCCTGCTACGTCGGCCGCCACGAGTCCGTAGTGCGCAAGAGCACCAATACGCTGCTGTTTGGCGACTCCGCGCGCAACTGGATGGGACCGGTCCAGGAGAACTGGTACTGGACGCCGCCCTCCCAGGCCATCCCCTGGAGCATGGGCTACGCCCACTTCCGTCACGCGGGCCGCATGAACGGTCTGTGGGCGGACGGGCACGTGACTTCTCTCGAGCCCGACCCGATCATGGAGCCCGATGAGGACTACCTGGGTGTCGTCTGCGACACCAGCGACATGTACTTCGATCCGGCCAAGTGAGATCTGGGATTACGGGGCGCCGCCGTGGAGTGGGATACCAGGACAAAGGCCATCGCTGCCGCAATCGCTTTGCTCGCCCTGCTGGGAGGCGTGCTGCTGGTCACCACGGCGGGCCCGAGGTATGAGCGCTCCGGAGCGGAAACCGCGGATCCACGGGTGCAGGCAGCCCTGGGCATAATCCGCTCCGCGGCAGAGAGCCCGGATCTGGCCGAGCAATCCCTTGCTGACGACATATCTCCTCGGGGACGCAGCGCTGTCCTGGGGGCGCTCAACGAGCTGGAGGGTGTGCACGACGTAAGCCTGAAGGAAGCCACCTGGTTCGACGCCTACCTGCGAGTTACGGTGACATACCGCCTCGCAGATAGCCATGAAGGAGAAGCCACCTTCATGTTCCGCAGGGAAGACGGAGGCCTGGCCCTGACCGGGGCCGGGCAGTAGGGAAGGGGACACGTCGCCATGGCACGGGTGATCCTGGTGAGCGGCGGCGGACGAAGCGGCAAGAGCAGCCATGCTCTGCAACTGGCCGATCGCTATGAACGGAGGGCGTTCATCGCCACGGCCGAACCGCTGGACGAGGAGATGCGCAGGCGCATTGCGCGCCACCGCAGGGAGCGGGACGGCGCGTTCCTCACGGTCGAGGAGCCCCTGGACCTGGCGGGAGCCATCCGCTCTCTGCCCGCAGACGTCGGCGTGGCCGTAGTTGACTGCCTCACCATGTGGTTGGCCAACCTGATGTGTCGTGGCGCAGCGGACCTAATTGACTTCCCCGAGCTTGAGGCACTGCTCGGTGCGGTCACGGACGCTCCCTGTGACCTTATCCTCGTAACGAATGAAGTGGGCATGGGCATTGTTCCGGCCGACAAGCAGACCAGGCAATACCGGGACGTGCTCGGCCGGCTCAACCAGGAGGTCGCCGCCGCAGCGGATGAAGTGGTTCTCATGGTCTGCGGCATCCCGATGCGCCTGAAGGAGAAGGCGGATGGAGACCCTGCAGAAGACGATCGAGGCGGTCGCTCCGGCTGAAGTGCACCTGAAGGAGCGAGTGCGCGCCCACCTCGACAGCCTGACCAAGCCTCCGGGCAGCCTGGGCAGGTTGGAGGAGATCGCAGTGCGCTACTGCCTGGCGACTGGAACGAGCCACCCGAGCATGGGGAAGAAGAGGATTATCACGTTCGCCGGGGACCACGGTGTGGCCGAGGAGGGAGTGTCGGCCTATCCGAAACAGGTGACGGCGCAGATGGTGCGGAACATGCTCGCAGGTGGGGCTGCGGTCAACGTGCTCGCCCGGCACAGCGGCGCCGAGGTGCAGGTGGTGGACGTCGGCGTGGACGAGTTGCTGGAGGACGCCGCGGGCCTGTGCGACAGGAAGGTGGCTCCCGGCACGCGCAACATCGCCGAAGGGCCGGCCATGACCAGGGAGGAGGCCATCGCGGCGGTGCTGGTGGGCGTTGAGCTGGCCCGGCAGGGCGCTGAAGAAGGAGTCACGCTGCTGGGCGCCGGGGAGATGGGCATCGCGAACACGACGCCATCGGCCGCCTTGTTCGCGGCCATTCTCCACTGCCCGGTGGAGCAGGTGACGGGCCGTGGAACGGGCGTGGGCGACGGCGCGCTTGCCGCGAAGGTGGAGGTCATCAAGACGGCTCTGCGCGTCAATGCGGATCGCCTCGCCGATCCCCTCGGCATCCTGGCGGCCCTGGGGGGGTTCGAGATAGCCGGCATCTGCGGGCTGGCCCTGGGGGGTGCCTCTCGTCGCGTGCCGGTGGTCGTGGACGGTTTCATCTCCACCGCCGGTGCGCTGGTCGCGACGCGCCTCTGCGAGCGAGTCGCCGACTACCTGTTCTTCAGCCACTGTTCCGAGGAGGCGGGCCACGGCCGGGTGCTCGACCTGATGGGCGTGCAGCCGCTGCTTGACCTGGGGATGCGCCTGGGAGAGGGAACGGGGGCCGCTCTTGCCATGTTGCTCATCGAGGCCGCCGTCAAGGTCTATAGCGAGATGGCGACCTTTGGTGCGGCAGGCGTCTCCACCCGCGCGCTGGGGGAGGGCAGCCGGTGCTGAACGGACTGACAACGGCGGCCAGGACGTTGTCCATCGTGCCTCTGCGGGGCCGGGAGGCGGAACGTCCGGCGGACGCGCTGCCCTGGTTCCCGGCTGTCGGAGGGCTGATGGGACTGGCGCTCTATGGCGTGGCGCTCGGCGTTAACGAGTTGACCTCGCATCAGTGGCCGGGCGGGGTGGCGGCTTGCGTCATCGTGGGAGCAGTGGTGCTGACAGGGGGCTTCCATCTGGATGGGCTGGCAGACTGGGCCGACGGTTTCGGCGGAGGTCCCAACCGGCAGTCAACACTCCGGATCATGAAGGACTCGCGCATAGGGACGTTCGGCTTCCTTGCGCTGCTCTGCGTCCTGTTGCTCAAGTGGGTCGCCCTTGCGCGACTGGCGGCGCTCGGCATGTCCGTGTGGATTGTGGCTGCGTACGTGGTCTCCAGAGCCCTGCTTGTGGATCTGGCGGTCTGGCTCCCCTACGCCCGCCCGGAGGGAGGCACCGGGGCGGTTTTCGTCTGTGGGGCACGGCCCTGGCATCTGGCCGCAGCCCTGCTGTCGGCAGCAACTCTCCTGTTGATTGGCTGGGGGACGGCCGGCCTGCTGGCACTAGCCCTCGGATGGGTCATTGCCAGAACGTTCGGGTTCTGGTGCCGCCGGCGGGTCGGGGGCATCACGGGCGACCTGCTCGGCGCATCCAGCGAGATTGTCGAGTCGGCCGTTCTCATGTCTGCTGCCCTGGCCGGGGCTGAAGCGGGCCGCCTGTTGTCCTGGTAATCCGCCCGATCGCCGAAGGAGATGGACATGGAGCGAAGCTGGCGCAAAGCGGTGCTCGTAGCCGTTGCGGCAGCAGCAGGGCTCTGCCTGGCCTGGTGGCTGGCCAGAGTGAGACCCCCGTCGGCTGCGAGTGCCGGGAAGGGCCCGGAGCCGGGGCGCGGCAGCTATAGCTTCCGGCGCATCGTCTGCATGTCGCCGGCGGTGACTGAAATCGTGTTCGCCGCGGGCGCGGGCGACCGTGTGGTGGGGGTCAGCCAGCATGCCAAGTGGCCTCCCGAGGCACTCGCGAAGCCGTCGTGCGGGGGCTTCTTCAATCCCAGTTTCGAGCGCATTATGAGCCTGTCGCCGGACTTGATAATCGCTCAGGGGGAGGCGGCCGACCTGGGCGAGTTCGCACGCGCGTACGGGATTGAACTGCGCTTGCTTGAGCTGAGGAATCTCGACTCCATCCTCGCGGCGATCGGGCGCGTCGGAGAGCTGCTTGAGCGAGAGGCGCAGGCCGAGCTGGTCGCCGCGGAGATGCGTTACCGTCTGGCAAAGGTGCGCGCGCGGGTCAGCGATAAACCGCCCGTGGGCGTGCTGCTGGTGACCGGGCGTGAACCGGGCTCTCTAAGCAACGTCTACACCGTCGGGCCGGGCACTTTCCTGCACGACCTGCTGCGCGTGGCGGGCGGGCGGAACGTGTTCGCCGACCTGCCCAGGGACTACGCCGCAATCAACAAGGAGGCCATCATCGAGCGCCGCCCGGAGGTGATCGTGGAGCTGCACGGCGAAGGCGGCGATCGGCAGGCCGCTCGACGGGAGGTGCGCCAGCTCTGGAAGGGAATGCCCGCACTGCCCGCCGTGTGGCAGGGGAGGGTCCACGTGGTGACGGCAACCTACGCCATGGTTCCCGGCCCGCGCGTCGTGCGGCTTGCCGAGTCCCTGGCAGAGGTCCTGCACGGGGAGGGCGAACCATGACTCCAGACGGACTGGCGCTGGACGACTGCTCGTTCTCCTACGGGCCGGGGGGGTTCGCGCTGCGGGGCGTCTCGCTGTCCGTCCATAGCGGCGAAGTCCTGGGAATCGTCGGGCCGAACGGCTCGGGCAAGAGCACGCTTCTGCGTCTGATGGCGGGGTTCCTCCGGCCGGCAGCGGGGCGGGCCAGCCTTGATGGAAGCGACCTGCGGGGCATTGGTCGGCGTGAGTTGGCCCGGCAGCTCGCCTTCCTGCCCCAGAGTCCCGAGACGGCATTTCGGTTCCGCGTGGGGGAAGTCGTCGCCATGGGCCGCTATCCCTACCAGGGGGCCTTCGGGTTCCTGTCGGAGGAGGACAGCCGCGCCGTCGAGCGAGCCATGCGCGAGACGGAGACCGAGGGGCTGGCCCCGCGTATCTTCTCCACGCTGTCCGGGGGGGAGAAGCAGCGCGCGTTGATCGCCGGCATCCTGGCGCAGGACCCGTCTGTGATGCTGCTGGACGAACCCACTGGCGCGCTCGATATCCATCACCAGACAGAGGTGCTGGACCTGCTGTGGCGCCTGTCGCGGCAGGGCATCGCCGTGGCGCTGGTCACGCACGACCTGAACGCCGCGGCCCAGTTCTGCGACCGGCTGGCCCTGCTCTCGGACGGGGAGCTGGTGCGGCTGGGTCCTGCCGCCGAGGTGCTGCAGGAAGATCTCCTGAGCGAAGTCTACGGCGCCCCGGTGCGGATCATCGAGAATCCCTTCACGCATGCCCCGCTGGTACTCGTGCTGGGAGAGGCGGCCCATGAGGCGCGGTGAATCTCATCTGACGCCCGCCGGCTTCTGGGCGTCCGTGGGTGGCGGCCTGGCGCTGTGGGCCGTGGTGGGAACGGCTTGCCTCATGTTCGGCCAGGTCCGTGTGCCGCCCGGGCAGGTGCTGCGGGCGCTCGCCGGTGCGGCGGCCGACCCAAGTCAGGCCAACATCGTGCTGATGCAGCGTCTGCCGCGCGTGCTGCTGGGGCTTCTGGCGGGGGGCGGCCTGGCAGTAGCGGGGGCTGTGTTCCAGGCGCTGCTGCGCAATCCCCTGGCCACGCCGCACACCCTGGGCGTGAGCGCCGGCGGAGCCCTGTGGGCCGTGGCCGCCATCTCGCTCGGGCTGCGGGCGCCCGCAGTTGGCGCGCTGACCTCGGTGCAGTTCTTCGCACTGGCCGGCGCCCTGGTCAACGTGGGCATCATCTACGTGCTCGCCCGGCGCAGCCGCACCATTTCGCCGCTCACGCTGCTGCTGGCAGGCGTCACGCTTGGACTGATCTGTTCTGCCCTCATCATGTTCGTCCGTTTCATCAGCGATCCCCAGAAGCTGGTCATCGTGGACCGCTGGCTAATGGGCGGGCTGGACGTGCACGGGTACCGCAGCCTGGGCAGCGTGCTGCCTTTCTTCCTGCCCGCATTGCTGTTGATGCTGACGGAAGCCAACGCGCTGAACCAGCTTGCCCTGGGGGAGGAGATGGCAGGCGGGCGGGGCGTGGCCGTCGGTGCCGTGCAGAGAGAGGCGTTCCTGGCGGGTTCGCTTCTGACGGCGGCCGTGGTCTCGGTGGCCGGGCCAATCGGGTTCGTCGGGCTGATCATTCCCCACGCCGTCCGTGGCGTGCTTGGGCCGGACCACCGTCGGCTCTTGTGCGTGTCTCTGTTCGTGGGGGGTGCGTTCCTGGCGGCGGCCGACACGGTGGCTCGCTCGGCGTTCCCGCCCTCGGAACTGCCGGTCGGCGTGCTGACGGCGATGCTGGGCGGGCCTTTCTTCCTGCTTGTTCTGCTGCGTCGCGGCCGGCACATGTAGTGGATCGCGACGTTTTTTTGTCTTGACCACTCGCGGCAGGGCATGTAGACTTTGTACCTTGTCGGTGGCGTACGTCCGAAAGTGCCCGCCTCCGAAGGGAGGGCGGGGAAAGGGCACCGACGCGCGTTAGGCAACGGGGCAACGCGAGTCATTCGGTCGTAGGGGGGTGTGCGCATGGTCTTTGAGAGGGCGACGGAAGCAGCTAAGTCAGCAGTTGCCGGTCAGCTCAGCAAGCTGATTGCGAACTCCTCACCGGACTCCCTGGCCCGGATCTGGTCGCTCTTCGGGAGGGTGGCAAGCGATCCCGGGGACAAACGCCAGGCCAGCCGCTTCCAGTGGCTGGTCGAGCAGGGCCATCCTTTCGGCCAGTGGCTGGAACGGATCTCCACGGAGCTGAACCCGAAGGCCAGGACCTCGCTGATCCGCAATCTGTACGGCAACGCCTGGTTTCTGAGCCGCTCCAGGCGGCGACGCTTCCGTGAGCGCCACGGCTACGACCCGCCGTACATCATCGTCTTTGACGTTACGGCGCGATGCAACCTGTCGTGCGAGGGATGCTGGGCGGCCATGTACGGCCGGGGCGAGGACCTGCCCTATGAGGTGCTGGACCGTGCAGTCACGGAAGCCGAAGAGGAGATGGGCATCCACTTCTTCGTCTTCTCCGGCGGCGAGCCGACGCTCCGTGAGGAACTGTATCGCTTCTACAAGGCACACCCGGACTCCCAGTTCCAGGTCTACACCAACGGCACGCTCATTGACGCGGAGATGGCCGCCGCTTTTGCCGAGTGTGGCAACGTGATGCCCATGCTCAGCATCGAAGGCGGCCGGCTGTTGACCGATGACCGCCGGGGTGAAGGCACCCATCGCCGCGTCCTGGAGGCCATGGAGCATCTGCGGCGCGAAGGCGTTCTGTTCGGGTTCAGTGCCACCGCGACGCGGAAGAACGCCGAAGCGATCATGAGCGACAGGTTCGTCGAGATCATGATTGAAAAGGGGTGTCTCTACGGATGGTACTTCCAGTACATACCGATCGGGCGCAACCCCAACCTGGACCTGATGGTCACCCCCGAGCAACGCGAGCTTATGCGGGTGCGGGTCTACGAGCTGCGCAACAAGTACCCTATCTTCCTGTCGGACTTCTGGAACGACGGCACTGAGGTCAACGGCTGCATGGCCGGGGGCAAGCGCTACTTCCACGTGAACAACAACGGGGACATCGAGCCCTGCGTCTTCTGCCATTTCGCCGTGGACAACGTGAAGGACACCACGCTGACCGAGGCGCTCAAGCACCCCTTTTTCGAGGCCATTCGGTCGGGCATACCCTACGACGGCAACCTGTTGCGCCCGTGCATGTTGATAGACCGCCCGTGGTGCTTCCGTCGCTATGCACGGGACCACGGAGCCCGGCCGACCCACCCGGGGGCAGAAACACTGATCGGCGAGCTGGCCGATGGCCTCGATGAGCGGGCCCGGGCGTGGGCAGCGCTGGCGGACGAGAAGTGGGCGGCGGGTGAGCAGTTGCCGCTCTACCCCTATCCTCCTTCCGAACAGCCGCCTGCACACCTGGGGGCCGCCTTGCCAGCCCACGCTGGAAGAGATAGTTGACTTGAGTGACAATACAAGGGCTGGAGCAGGGCAGCGGGAACCCGCTCCGGCCCTCTCTACGCGATCGAACGGACACCGGCGATGGCCGACGAGGCAAACCACGGCGAGACCCTCCCCCTGATACCCCTCAGGAACCTGGTTATGTTCCCGGGGGTCATCACTGCTGTGCGCGTAGGGCGGCCGCGCTCGGTCGCGGCCCTGCGTGCTTCACAGCAAGGGGGTGGTGTGGTTGTGCTCGTCGCCCAGCGACAGGCCGCCGTCGAGCAGCCCGCCCTGGCCGATCTGTACACGGTTGGCGTCAAGGCCAACGTCCGTCAGATAGGAGAATCGGCCGAGGACGAAGTGCTGAACGTGCTGCTTGAAGGCGCTACGCGATGCCGGATCGAAGCCATCGAGGCGTCCGACCCATACATGTCTGCGCGGGTCATGGCAGTGCCCGAACCGCAGCAGGAAGTGCCCGCCAAACTGCGCCGCGAGGTCGAAAGGCTGGTCGCCTCGGGGCCCGAAAGCGCCCGGGCGCTGGTTCAGATGGAATCATTGCTCGGCTCTTTCGATCTCGGCTATGCGGTGGCCTTCGGGCTGTCGCTCACGGTCGAGGACAAACAGCAGATCCTGGAAGAACCCGACCCGGTGAACCGCTACCGGATGCTGATACCCGTCCTGCGCACGGAACAGCAGATCGCCGCCGCCGGCCGACGCATCCGCGAGGACGCACAGAAATCAGTAAGCGAACAGGGCCGTCGGCAGTACCTGGCGGAGCGCAAGCGCGAACTGGAGAGCAGCCTGGCCGAGCTGACGGGCGAGCAGGACGATCTCAGCCAACTCCGACAGAGGCTGGACGACGCGGAGCTGCCGGAGGAGGCA
Organism: Candidatus Brocadiia bacterium; assembly: GCA_046483865.1. Classification (GTDB taxonomy): domain Bacteria; phylum Planctomycetota; class Brocadiia; order SM23-32; family SM23-32; genus JAWOCH01. The sequence continues at coordinate 13,734 of JAWOCH010000105.1, forward strand.
CGGCGAGAGGCCGAACGCGAACTGGCACGGCTGGCGAACATGCCGCCGGGCTCGCCGGAGTTCTCCGTGGCGCGTGACTACCTGGACTGGCTGGCCGAGCTGCCCTGGCACGAACGGACGGACGCCTCCGTGGACATGTCCGAGGCGCGCGAGATTCTGGACCGGGACCACTACGACCGCGAAGAGGTCAAGGAGCGCATCGTCGAGTACCTCAGCGTGCGGCAGCTCAACCCGCAACGGGAGGGGGCGCTCCTGTGCTTCGTCGGCGCGCCGGGGGTAGGCAAGACATCCCTTGGCCGCAGCATCGCCGAGGCGACCGGCCGACGGTTCCGGCGCGTGTCACTGGGAGGCGTGCGCGACGAGGCGCAGATACGCGGACACCGCCGCACCTACATCGGCGCCATGCCCGGACGCATCATCCGTGTGCTGCACGACGTCGGCGTGCGCAACCCCGTCATGATGTTGGACGAGCTGGACAAGCTGCACAGCGGGCTCACGGGCGATCCCGTCTCGGCGCTGCTGGAGGCGCTCGATCCGGAGCAGAACGCAACCTTCGTCGACAACTACCTGGGCGTCGCATTCGACCTCTCGGACGTGATGTTCATCGGCACGGCCAACACCACGGAAACGATCCCGCCGCCGCTGCTGGACCGGCTGGAGGTGATAGAGCTGCCCGGCTACAGCCCGGAGGAGAAGCTCTGTATCGCCCGGCAGTACCTGGTTCCCGAGCAGGTGGCCGAGGCCGGCCTGGAACCTGACAGAATCGCAATCGAGGACGAAGCTCTCGAGCTGCTCATCGAGGGCTATACCAGGGAGGCCGGCGTGAGGAACCTGGAGCGCCGTATCGCGGCGCTCTGTCGGAAGGTGGCCCGCCGGCACCTGGGCGGCTCCCTCTGCTACGAGCATATAGACACCGCCCGCGTGCACGACCTGCTCGGACCCGCTCAACACCGGCCGAAGCGTCACGTGCGCGCAAGCCGCCCGGGCGTGTGCGCGACGCTGGCCGTCGGGCCGGCCGGGGGGGAGTTGATGTGGGTCGAGGTGGACCGCACCATCGGCGGGGGCAAGCTGATAGTGACCGGCCGGGCGGGCGAGGCTCTGTGCGAGACGGCCACACTGGCCCACCAGTTCTGGCGCAATCGGGCCGCCGACTTTGGCGTCAATCCGGACCTGCTGCAGGAGTCGGATTTCCACGTGCACCTGCCGGGCGGCGCCGTGCCCAAGGAGGGCACCGCATCAGGACTGGCCATCGCGCTGGGCTTCGCCAGCGTGCTCTGCGGAACTGCCGTGCCAGAAGGCGTGGCGGCTGTGGGCGAGATCACCTTGCACGGCTACACGCGCGACGTGGCCAACCTGCGCGAGCGGCTGGCCGCCGCCCGGCGTGCGGGCACCCGGCGGGTCGTGCTGCCGGAGCGCAGCCGCACTGCTGCCGAGCACGCCGCCAGGAAGGCGCCGCTGGAAGGTCTGGAGCTGCGTTACGTGAAACGAGTGGCGGAGGCTGTGCGGGAGCTGTTCCCGCAGATGCAGCCCCGGCCCGCAACCGTGTGACACCCGCCGGCCGATGGAGACAGACCGTGCGACTGCTGATCGCCACCACCAACCCCGGTAAGCGCCGTGAGATGCGCGCCCTGCTGGAGGGCCTGCCCGTTGAGATCATGACTCCCGACGAGGTGCCGGACTTGCCGGAGGTCGTCGAGGACGGTGATACCCCGGCCGAGAACGCCGCCAGGAAGGCACGCCAGACGGCGGCCGCCGCCGGCATGTGCGCCGTGGCCGACGACTCCGGCCTGTTCGTGGATGCCCTGGACGGCCGCCCGGGCGTGCACAGCGCCCGCTACGCCGGCCCCGACCCCACGCCGCAGAAGCTGTGCACGAAGCTGCTGAGTGAGTTGGACGGGGTCCCCGCCCCGGAGCGCTCCGCCCACTTCTTGTGTTGCATCGCCCTGGGCGACCCGGACGGCAGGCTCGCCCTGACCGCTCGCGGGCGGGTGGACGGGCGGATACTCAAGCAGATGGTCGGGCACGGCGGATTCGGCTATGATCCTGTCTTCTACTACGAGCCTGCCGGGAAGACCTTCGCCCAGATGCAGCCCGAGGACAAGAACGCCGTCAGCCACCGGGGCAGGGCGCTCCAGCAGTTCGGCGAGCGGTTCCGCCGGTGGCTCCAGAACGGAGATGCCCGATGAAAAAGTACCTGGCAGCCGTTGCTGTTGCGCTGTTGGCTCTGGCCAGCCCATGCCGGGGCGCACCCGAGCGCGTGACCCCGATCATGGTGGAGCCGACCGGAGAGGCGTGGAACGACAGCTACGCACACGCGGAAGGCGGGACGACCGTCGAGACGACCGACGGGCGAAGTCTGCCGCTGGTCAGTCGCAACGGAAAGCGCGCCCTGCAGGTGCGCATCCAGCACACGGCCGGCGGCTCTTGGCACGTGGGAGTCGCGCGCTCCGGTTGGACGCGGTTCCACCTGG
>JAWOCH010000126.1:0-9803 GCA_046483865.1 Candidatus Brocadiia bacterium
ACCTTGCATACAGCAGAAGAAGATTCCAGGAGGGGCTTCAGGCCTGCCCGACCAGCAAGCGACTCTATGAAGCAATGATGCACCGCGTTCTGCCCCTGGGAGGCGGAACGGCGAAGGACGCCCTGGAGTTCGGGCGCCATTGTGTGGATACGGACCTCTATATGGCCGGGATTCCCGCACTGCTGGCAGAGGTCCATTGGTGGACAGCGCACAGGAAGACGCTCGAGGACCTTCCGGGACTCAACGACGAGGATCTCTTCGAAGGTCACTTCCTTCAGGACTGGGTCTGGGAGGAAGTCAGCCCGGTCCTTCAGGAGACGATCGAGCGGGACCGCTGGAATTGCGAGGCGCTCTGCCGGTACTTGCTCATCGCTTACTGGCGTGGTGACGCCGAGACTGCCTCCCGGCTGTGGCGCATGACGCGGCGGCAGACTGCCGGACAGAAATGGGTCGGGCGCGACCCCGCCATCGGCAGCCGCGAGCAGTACGAGCAGTGCAGCGGCCTGGTGCAAGGGGGCTGGCCGGACGTGCACACTGCGGCGCGCTACGGCCGGGGGGCGAAAGTGCGCAGGCTGCTGGCAGACGGCGCCGACCCCGCCCGGCCACTGCCCGGGGGATGGACACCTTTGCACCTGGCCGCGCGGCACGGGCACCTGGACGTTGTGCAGGCGCTTCTGGGCGCGGGCGCGCCGCCCGACCCGCGCGCCGACAACGGCCAGACGCCTTTCTTCTTCGCCGTGCGCTCCGAGCGGGACGCCATACGGGATCTGCTGGCCGAGTACGACGTGGATCCCCGCGTGAAGCACGCTGACGGCGACTGGATGCTCGGCCGCGCCCTGCGGCAGCACGACACGGAGCTGTGCCGGCTGCTGCTGGAGTTGGGCGCGGACCCAAACGCCGCCGGCGACTACGGCACTACTCCTCTCTACGACACGAGTTCCTGGGGTTGGGTGGAGGCAGTCCGGATGCTGCTGGATGCGGGAGCGGATCCCGACAAGCCGACCGCCGAAGGCTATACCCCGCTCTGCCAGGCGGCGGCCAGGGGGCGCCCACAGGTTGTGCATGTGTTGCTGGAAGCCGGCGCGAGCACGGGACCTGGCACTCCGGCCGGCTACACCCCGTTGCACAACGCCGCACGGGCCGGGCACTCGGCGATCGCAAAGACGTTGATAGAGGCCGGGGCCGACGTGAACCACAACCACAACGTGGACAAGTGGACTCCGCTGCACATGGCCGCCCGCATGAACCGCGCCCCGTGCGCCCGAGCGCTGCTGGAGGCCGGTGCCGAGCCGGACCTCCTGAACATCTACCACTGGACGCCCATGCATCTCGCTGCCAAGTACGGCCACCAGGGCATCGTCGAGATGCTGGTCTCCGGCGGGGCGGACCTGGAGATGCGGACCGGTCACGGTGCCACCGCCCTGTGGGTAGCGGCCGCCAACGGCCAGGCGCAACTGGTCAGGCGCCTGGTGGAACTCGGGGCGGAAGTTGACGCGCCGCGCAAGATCGGGCGTACGCCCCTGCATGGCGCGACGTTGCGCGGTCACAGGGACTGTGTGGTCGTGCTGCTGGCGGAGGGGGCGGACGCCGACCGCCCGGACGAGCAGGGCGACACGGCGCTGCACTTCGCCGCCCGCAAGGGCCGACCCCGGTGCGCCGAACTCCTGCTGCAGCATGGCGCCCCCCTCGGTCCGCGCAACCAGTGGGACCACACGCCGCTGTGGGAGGCCGTCGAGAACGGCCATCAGGACGTGGCCGGACTGCTGCGCCGCCACGGAGCGGAGCAGTGAGCGCATTGACACTCGCACGGTGAGACGCCTATGGGCAAGCTCTCCCGCAAGCAGCTCATCTACATCGCCGACACCCTGGCGACCATGCTGGACGCCGGGGTGCCGCTGGTGCGCGCGCTGGACGTGGTCGCTACGCAGTCGCGGGGCCGGGTCAGCGCCGTCGCGGGCCGCATTCGCGCATCCGTGGAAGGCGGCGACACGCTGGCCGAGGCGATGGCCCGCACGCGCGCATTTCCCGACCTGTTCCTGAGGCTGACGGGCGTGGGCGAGGCCAGCGGCACGCTGGACCGGACGTTCGCCGAAGTGGCGCGCCTGTACGAATTCCAGGGCGAGCTGGTGCGAGGGTTTCTCGCGCGCGTCGCTCTGCCGGCGATCGAGTACATAGCCGCGATCGCCATCGTTGCCCTGGTCTACTACATACTGAACTTGCTCGGCGTGCCGGCCGGGCGGCCCACGACGGTGCTGCTGCTGGGCTATGGCGTGCCGGTGGGGCTGATCCTTGCCTACGTGATGGCCTCGCGCCTGCTGGGCGGCACGCGCCCTCTGCACGAGATCCTCCTGCGCATCCCCGTGCTGGGCAAGGTGTTCCGCAACATCGCCCTGGCGCGGTTCAGCCTGGTGATGGAGCTTGCCTCGGAGGCGGGCATCCGGGTGACCGAGGGACTGGAGTGCGCCCTGCGGGCGACGGGCAACGCGGCCTTCTCCGCCCGGAGCGGCCCGGCCGTGGCAGTGATCGAGGAAGGTGAAGACCTGACCAGTGCGCTGCGGCGGGCCGGTCTGTTCCCGTGGGAGTACCTGGAGATCGTCCGCATCGCCGAGGAGTCGGGCACGCTGGCGAAGCGGTTCGAGTGGCTGGCACAGGAGTACGCGGACCGGGCGCGGACGGCTCTGCGCGTCCTGGTGGCGGTGCTGGCACGGCTGATATGGCTGGGGGTGGCGGCGGTGATCATCATCAACATCTTCCGGCTGTTCAGTCTCTACGCCGACAGGCTCGGCCGCCTGGCCCCGTAGCAGCTTATTGAAAAAGGGGTAGGTCCGGCGTCCCCGCCGGACAAGGCGCGGCGAGACGCCGCGCCTACCCAACGAAAGAGTGAGCGCGCCGGAATGAACGAGTTCTTCAACAGGCTGATAGGGCGGGACTTGGGTGAAAAAGGCAGGGCGGGCCGCCCCCTTCGGCCCGCCCGTGTCGCCTCGCCGGCGCATGCATCCGGCGTGCGACTACCGCTGTATTGGGAAGCCCTTACGGGAGGACAGCGGCGCTATTCACATGCACTGCCTGACGGCCGCCATAGCGGCCGCATAGTCCGGTTCGTCGGTCACTTCGGGCACAATCTGCTTGTGCCGGATGATGCCGTCTCGGTCTACGACCAGGACCGCCCGCGCCAGCAGACGGAGGTCCTTCATCAGCAGGCCGTAGGACGTGCCGAAGGCCGCGTCCCGGTGGTCGCTCAGCATCATCATCTGCTCCACACCAGCCGCGCCGCACCAGCGGTCCAGGGCGAACGGCAGGTCCATGCTGATGGTCAGTATGCGCAGGTCCTCCTCCAGCTCGGCGGCTGCCTGGTTGAGGTGCCGCGTCTGGGTGTCGCACACACCAGTATCCACCGACACTATGGAGGACAGCAGGCATGGGCAGCCGCTCAAACTGTAGAACGAAGCCGGCGAGAGACCGCGATCCACCGCGATGAAATCGGGGGCTCGCTCGCCGACGACCACTGCGTGTCCGACTAACGTGTGCTTCTCGCCGTCCAACGTGACGGTCCTACGGGTCGCCTTGGGGGGCATGGCGATCAACCTTTCCGTGCTCCGAGGAGGGCCTTCGTGCACCCATGGGGCGGTCACCCCTCCTCCACGGGATACCCGGCGGCCAGCCACCCCGCCAAGCCGTCCGGGTAGTCCAGAACATTCTCGTACTCCAGGTTCTTCAGGTGTTCAAAGAGCTTTGCGCTTAACGGGCAGTGCAGATTCGTGCAGTAGGTAACCAGCAAAGCACCACTGTCGCCGACCGCCTGCTCCACTTCGCTGGCCGTGCTCTTGACAGCCAGCGGCACAGCGCCCGGCAGCCGGCGGTCGGCGTCCTCGCCTCGGGCGTCCAGCACCACCATCGGTGTGCCGGCCCGCACCAGAACGGCCAGGGCCGCCGTGTCCACAGTTGCCTGGGCCGGCGCCTTCAACTTTTCGTGCTCAGCCATGTGCGCCCACCTCGGTCAGTGCAGCCATCTCGGGCGAGCCGCCGAGCGCATCTTGATCGGTCAACCCGGCAAAAGCGGCTGCTCCATTGCCCTCATCGGCCTCCAGCGCCAGTGAGAAACGCGCCCCGCACCGGCAGCGGACCTGCGAAGGCGGACAGCCTTCGTCCAGGTAGCTGCGGAACGTGCGGCCACACTCTGTGCATACGACTCTCAGTTGCATCATCCTGCCACCCCCCTGGAGCGTTGCGGGCCGCGTTACGCGCCGGCCCGCGCCCCCTCGCTCCATCTCAATCCCCACTGAGGTGCTCCCTGAATATCTCCTTGGCCCAGGCCAGTTGCGTTCCGGCGCCCTCGACGGCGGCGATAAGCAGCGCCTCGGCCATCTCCTGCTTGGTAGCTCCGGCTTCCTTTGCCCCCGCCAGATGGTCCCTGGTGCAGTGCGGGCACCGAAACGCCGACGCCAGCGCGAGCATCAGCAGCTCCTTCGTCTTCTTGTCCAGGACGCCCTCCTGGTTGGCAGCCTTGTAGAAATCCGCGAAGGCGCCACCGATCTCGGGTGATTGGTGGACATACCACGGTTTCACTTCTGCCATCGTACTCAGTCCCCGTCCTGAGTCCCCGGTTGGTCCGCGGGGCGGCTCCGGACATCCCAGGGCCAGAGCCCGCCGCGACGCAGAATGCGCACGGCCTCGTTGAGCCGGCGCAGGTCGTCGGCCCGTTGCGCCCGCGCGTCGTGGGCCTGCCGGTACCATTCTGCTTCGCCGATTCCTTCGTGGGCTGCGCGTGTGGCCTGGCGAGCGACGACCAGTGCATCCGGACAGGCCAGTGGGATGTAGCGCGTGCGCAGCACCTCGACCACCGCCTGCAGTTCAGCGGCCTGTGCTTCGTCCCCATTCCGCTGTGCCGCCTGGCGGCGTTGCTCCACGCATTCCGTCAACTCCCCCATCAGTACGACGGCGTTCATCGAAACTCTCCTGTTCTACCTCTGGCGCTGCTATGGCGCGAGTTGCGGCGGTGAGGACTCCGCCCAGGGCAGCTTAGCGAAGCCGAAAGAGGCCCACCCCGGATCGCGTCGAGCGCCCCCATGTTGTGGCCGCCTGCCCGTCTCCCCCTGGACAACTCTTCGACCGGCCGGCTTACCCACCAGGGCATCGCTCTGGCCGATCAACTCAGGACAAGCGGGCCTCGCCCGACACGCCCCCAGTCCGGTAGGGCCTCTTCGGTTTCGCTGTCACGCGCTCCCACCGCTTGTTGACGGGCCTCTCTGGGCCCGCGCGGCTCTTCTTAACTGTCAGAGATCGGAGCGGGGTGAACGGGTGTCTTCCCCGAACCCCCCGGCTCGACAGGGAAATGGTAGGGGCGAACGGCTGTCCTGTGAAGTCGGGAATCTCCCCAATATGGGGAGGAAATACCACTACACGGCGGGGTCAGTCTTCCAGGGGGGTCAGTCCCTGGCGGATGGCGTACTTGGTCAGTTCGGCTATGCTGCGGATGTCCAGCTTGTCCATGATGCGTGCGCGGTGCGTCTCGACCGTCTTTGGGCTGATGTCCAGCCGCCGGGCTATCTGGCGGGTTGTCAGGCCCTCCGCCAGCAGTTGCAGCACCTCCCGCTCACGCGGCGACAGGGGGTCATCCATATCCTGACTGCCGTCCAGCCGCCGCAGGTAGTCCTCCACCAGCGGGCCGGCGATCATGGGGCACAGGTAGGTATGCCCGGCGCTGACTTCCTCGATGGCGGCGGCCAACTCCTCAAAGGCGCCCTCTTTGAGCATGTAGCCGGACGCGCCCGCCTCGAGCATCCGCGCGACGAACTGGCTCTCGGAGTGCATCGAGAGGGCGATGACCTTCACCAGCGGGTGCTCGGAGGCGATCTTCCGTGTCGCCTCGATGCCGTTCAGGTCGGGCATGGCCACGTCCATCAGCACGATGTCGGGCACCAGCTCCTCCACCAGGCGCATGGCCGTACGGCCGTCCCTGGCTTCGCCGACCACTTCCATGTTGGGGAGTTCTTCGATCAGGGCACCCAACCCCTCGCGCACTATCCTGTGGTCATCGGCCACCAGAACGCGTATGGTCATCGGCCCCCCTCCTGGGCTGCCTGGGGATGCAGCGGGGCGGCCAGGTGCGCGGTTGTGCCCACGCCCGGTTCCGACTCGATGCGGAACCAGCCGCCCAGGTGCTCGATGCGCTCCCGGATGCTGAACAGGCCGTAGCCCTCCGCTGACCGTCCGTCGGCAAGGACGGTGTCCATATCGAAGCCCGTCCCGTCGTCCTGCACGCTGACCCGGACCATGGTGTCCTCCCGCCGCACGCCGATGTGCACGGTATCTGCGTCGGCGTGCTTCAGGGCGTTGACCAGCAGCTCGCGAGTAGCCTGGAACAGCATCGCCCGCATATCGTCCTGCAGGGGTTTGGGCTGTCCGTCGTCGGTGAACTTGACGGGTATGTCGTGCCGCTTCTCGGTCTGTTCGGCCAGGTTCTCCAGCGCGGCCTCCAGCCCGATCTCGTAGAGCAGTGGGCTGCCCAGCTCGAAAGTGAGAGTGCGGGTGGACTCGATGCAATCCTCGACCAGCTCGCGCACGTTGCGCAGTGCGGTGGCGGCCTCTTCCGACTCGCACAGCAGCGTCGCCCCGCCGAGGTCGATCTTGCACATGGCCAGCTTCTGCCCCAGATCGTCGTGCAGGACCTGGGCCATCTGTCGGCGGGAGCGCTCCTCTGCCAGGGCCAGCTCGCTGGCCAGGGAGCGCAGTTCCTCCTGGTAGGCGTTCAGCTTGCGCCTGGCCTGTCGGTGCTGTTGGATCTCCCGGTGCAGTGCGGCGTTGGAGGCGGCCAGCTCGGCGGTGCGCTCGCGTACTTTCACCTCCAGCCCCTCCCGCGCCCGGCGCAGTGCGTCGCGCGCCCGGTTGCGTTCGGTCACGTCGTGCATGGTCATCACCGCCGCTCGCACCGTGCCGTCCTCGTCCCGGATGGGCGCTGCGCTGGTCAGGATGCTGCCCAGTGTGCCGTCGTCGCGCATAACGTCCATCTCCTCCTCATCAACCGTCTCGCCCTGGAGGATGGCGCGCGCCAGGGGCCACTCATCCGGCTCGTAGGGCCGCCCGTCCGCGTGGAAAGCCGGATAGCAGGAGTAGTCCTCGATGGTCTCGGACGCAACGAAGGGACGCCGCCAGATCCTCTCGACCTCCTCATTGGCCAGAATGGTCCGGCCGGAGGGGGCCGCCGCAATGATGACACCTGCCGGCAGTTGCCGCAGGACGGCCTCCAGCCGGGCACGCTGCTGCGCCAGGCGCTGCTCGCTCTCCTTCAGGTCCCGGAAAAGCAGGCTGTAGGGCCGGACTATGCCCGTCTCGATGATCGCTTTGTATATGAGGTAGAAGGAGACAATCTTCAGGAAGTGGCCCGACAGGTTCACCAACCCCGTCACGTCGTGATAGAGGGTGAACACAAGCTCGGAGGCCATCGTGACGACCACCGAGGCCACCAGCAGGCCGAGCACAAACTTATCGAAAGCCCGGCGACGCCACAGCATGGCCACCCCGGCGGCCGCGAGGACGGCAACCACGGCGTACTCGGCGCCGACTTTGAACGCCGTCAGCCCGGTGGGCTGCACATAGCAGGCGGGGAAGTTCTTCCACCAGAAGATGGAACTCAGCAGCAGGGCTGTGACCACGGCGTACCCGCCCGCCACCAGCCGGGGCCGCACGCGGCGACCCACCAGCAGGGCGGCGGCCAGCAGGGAGACGGACTCCAGCCCCCGGGCTCCGATCCAGAGCTGCGTCGCCAGGTTCGCCCCGCTGGCCTCGAAGACCCCCATTCCGCTGTAGGCCAGCGTGTGGAGGGTATCTATGCCCGCCACGAACAGGTAGGCGATGCCCAGAAACACCAGGTAGTTGTCGCGCAGGAACCGCCGCGAGTTCCAGCACAGTGCGAATATGCCGAAGGCTATGACAATGCTGAACAGCTCGGCGGCCGCATGGAACAGCAGGAAGTTGTGGGTCGCCAGTTCGTAGAGCGCGCCCAGCACCAGGACGGCGCCCACGACCTCGGCCGCTGTTCTGCCCAGCGCCTCCCGCCTGTGTGCGCTGTCCGCTTCCATGAAATCCCTCCCGCACCGTTGTGCCGATTATTGCACACTTCAGTGCTGTGTCAAGGCTTGGTTTTGCGGCAAAGGCTGATTTACGCGGTGCGGGGGTTGCGCGAACGTGCGCCGTGTTGCGCCCCAGCGGCCACGTGGCTATACTGGCCGGTGGAGAGGTGCCGGAGCGGCCGAACGGGGCGGTTTCGAAAACCGCTGAGCCCTCACGGGCTCCGGGGGTTCGAATCCCCCCCTCTCCGCCATGCGTCCGTCGACAGTTCGCTGAAAGGCGGTAGGTCCGGCGTCCTCGCCGGACAGAGGGCCGCCGTACGGCGCCCGAGACGCCGCGCCTACCCGATTAGAGAGCAGCCGTTGCGGCATGGCGAGTTGCTCAACGGACTGTCAGCACACCTGCCGGGGCCGGCAATGGCCGAGCAACGCGTCATCATCCACGTGGACATGGATGCGTTCTTCGCCGCCATCGAGCAGCGGGACAACCCCGAGCTGCGCGGCAGGCCCGTGGTGGTGGGCGCCGACCCGAAGGGCGGCGCCGGGCGGGGCGTCGTCTCCACCTGCTCCTATGAGGCGCGCCGCTACGGCATCCACAGCGCCCAGCCCATCAGCCGGGCCTACCGCCGCTGCCCCCACGCCGCCTTCCTGCCCGTGGACGGGGAGAAGTACAGCCGCGAATCGCGCCGCATCCGCGAGGTCTTCCGACAGTTCACGCCGCAGGTCCAGCCGGTCAGCATAGACGAAGCGTTCCTGGACGTGACCGGTTCGCTGCGCATCTTCGGCGGCAAGCGCGCCCTCGCCGGGCGCCTGCAGGAGCGCATCCGGGAGGAAACCGGCCTGAGCGCGTCGCTTGGGGTGGCGCCCAACAAGCTGGTGGCCAAGATCGCCAGCGACCTGGACAAGCCCGCCGGCCTGGTCGTGGTCGAGCCCGACGAAGTGGAGCAGTTCCTGCGCCCGCTGTCCATCCGCTGTCTGCCTGGCGTCGGGCCTAAGACGCGCAAGGCGTTGGCCGCACTGGGCGTCGAGACCGTGGGCGACCTGGCGGACCTGCCGCGCAGGCAACTGGAGGAGCGTTTTGGCGACCACGGCACCGACCTGTGGCGCAAGGCCCACGGCCGCGACGACAGCCCGGTCACCGACGGTGGCGAGGCCAAGTCCATAAGCCACGAGCACACGTTCGGGCAGGACACCGATGACATGGATCATGTGCTGCGCACGCTGATGCGGCTGTGCGAGAAGACGGCCCGGCGGATGCGCAAGGCCGGCAAGGTGGGGCGCACCGTCACCACCAAGGTTCGCCTGGAGGGGTTCGAGACCCTCACCCGCCAGCGCACCCTTCCCGAACCGGTGCGTGAGGCCACTGAGCTGTATGCCGCCGCCCGGCGCAACCTGGAATCGGCCGGGGTGGCGGGGCGCAGGATACGCTTGATAGGCGTAGGGGTATCGAGTCTCATGGAAGGCGCGGGCGCCGGCGCGCCCGGACGGCAGGCCAGCCTGTTCGAGACCGGGCCCGGCCGGGCCCAGGACCTGGGGGGGAAGCTGGCCCGCGCCGAAGACGCCGTCAAGGATCGCTTCGGCGACGACGCACTGCGCCGGGGCGCCTCCCTGCCGCCGGACGGCGACGGCACGGGGCAAACTTCAGACTGAGGAGGGCCATCATGGAGCGCCGAGCAGTCGCAGTGCTGGTGTTGCTGGTTGTCGCGCTGGCGCTGGTCGGATGCGTCGGCACGCGCA
>JAWOCH010000142.1:0-5084 GCA_046483865.1 Candidatus Brocadiia bacterium
CTATGGCCAGCCGCGCCCCGTTCATCATGGACATTACGTAGGTGGACAGCCCGCGCTTGCGCCGGCCGATCAGCCGGGCGGGGGCGTCGTTGAACTGAAGCTCACAGGTGGGCGACCCGTGGATGCCGAGCTTCTCCTCGATGCGGCGCACGCGCACGCGCGGGCCGGACTCACAGACGAACAGGGACAGCCCGCGGGCGCCCGCCGTCTCCGGCTCGCTACGCGCCAGAACCAGCAGCACTTCCGCGCAACCGTTCGTGATGAAGCGCTTCACCCCGTTGAGCCGCCAGATCTCCTCCTCTTCGTCGTAGGTCGCCCGGAGCTGCACGTTGGTCAGGTCGCTGCCGGCGTCCGGTTCGGTCAGCGCCATGGCGCCCAGCACTTCGCCGCTGCTGAACTTCGGCAGGTATTCGGCCTTGACCTCCTCGTCGGCGAACTCGTTGATGGTCTCGGCTATGTCCTGCAGGCCGAACAGGTTCATCAGGCTGGCGTCGGCGCGGCTGACCATCTCCACGGCGATGGCGAAGATGGTCACCGGCATGTTGAGGCCCCCGTATCGCCGGGGGAGGGTGAAGCCCATGACGTCGGCCTTGCGCAGTTGCTCCAGCGCCTCGCGGGTGCCGGCGGCGTAGGTGACCACGCCGTCCTCGAACTGCGCCTCTTCCGCGTCCACGTCGGCGGCGCGTGGGGCGATGTAGTCCCCGCACAGCCCCCCCAGCATGTCCAGCACGCGCCGATAGCTGTCCATCGCGTCGGCGCAGTCGGTGGGGGCATAGTCGTACTGCTCGGCCTCGGCAAAGCCGCGCTCCTGGAGCCGCACGACGGTGCTCAGGTCGGCGTTGTCCAGGAAGTCGACGATATCTTCGTTGTCACTGAAGAAGTTTGGCATCTGTGCGGATGTCCCTCACCTGGCGTGTTCTTTGTAGACGTCAATGAGCGCGGGGATCACCTCGTTCAGATCGCCGACGATGCCGTAGTGGGCCACCTGGAAGATGGGGGCCTCGGGGTCGGTGTTGACGGCGACGATCTTGCTGGCCTCCTGCATGCCGGCCCGGTGCTGGACGGCGCCGCTTATGCCGCAGGCGACGTAGAGTTTCGGCCGGACGGTGGTGCCCGTCTGGCCCACCTGGTGCTCCTTGCCGATGAACCCGCCGTCCACGGCGGCGCGGCTGGCGCCGACTTCCCCGCCCAGGGTCTCCGCCAGTTCGCGGATAAGCTGGAAGTTCTCCCGGCTGCCCACGCCCGCGCCTCCGGCCACGATGACGTTGGCCTTCTTCAGGTTGACCGTCCGGGGCGCCCGGTGCTCCTCGAGCTGCTCTACGCACAGCAGGGAAGGGTCCACCGATCCGTCGAAGCGGACAAGCTCCCCGGTGCGCTCGGGATCGGGCCGGCCCATCTTCATCACGCCTTCCCGCACGGTGGCCATCTGGGGGCGGGTCTCGGGATTGACGATGGTGGCGATGATGTTGCCCCCGAAGGCGGGGCGTATCTGGTAGAGCAGGGCGGGGTATTCCTTGCCCTTGACCACGTCCTTGTGGGGGCCGATCTGCAGGTCGGTGCAGTCGGCCGTGAGCCCGACGCGGAGGGTAGACGCCACCCGGGGGGCCAGGTCGCGGCCCAGCGTGGTGGCGCCGAACAGCACCACCGCCGGCTGCCTGCGGCGGATCATGCGCACCAGCACGTCGGCGTAGGGCAGGTTGGTATAGATGCCCAGCGCGGCGTCCTGCGCGAGGATGACCTCATCCGCCCCGTGGGCGAACAGCCCGTCGGCCAGGTCCTCGACCGACTCACCCAGCAGGAACGCGGCCACGCGGCCGCCAAGCTGAGAAGCCAGCTCCCCGGCCTTGTGCAGCAGCTCCAGGCTGACTTCGGCAACCTTGCCGTCCTGCACTTCCACGAAAACGCAGACGTCTTTCGGCTCTTGCTGCATTCCCCAGCGCTCCAATCAAGGCAACCGCAGACTGCCGGAAGTCTGAATTCTGAAGAACGGCCTACGACAGCAGCACAGCGCTCACTGCCGTTGCATTGCCGTTGTGCCGTTCATCTGCGTTCATCTGCGGTTTCTTACTCAGTCGAAGATGTGCTCTTCGCTCAACTCATCCACCAGTTCGGCAAGTCCCTCCGCGGTCGGCTCGACGCGCTTGTGCTCCTCGGACTGCAGACGGACGGACTCGATCTTCTTCACGCGAGTGGGCGACCCGCTGCCTCCGCAGGCGTCCTCGTCGGCGTTCACGTCGTCCACGTCCCACTGCTCGATCAGCAGGCCCGCCGCTCTCAGCCGTTCCGTCTCTGCCTGTGGGTCATCCTGGCCCAGTTCCGCCGGCGCGCGCGCTTTCTTGAATTTCATCAGGCGTTTCGCCGACGGCGGACGGGGATCATTGGCCTCCGAGGTGACGGTCAGGAGCGCGGGAAGCGGGCCGCGCAGCACCTCATAACCGTCCTCCAGCGCCCGCCGCAGCTCGATGGAGTCGGGGCCGACGTCGAGGATCTGCTCGACGTAAGTGAACTGGGGCAGGGCGAGCTTCTCCGCCAGTTGGGGTCCTATCTGGGCCGTATCCCCGTCAATGGCCTGCCGCCCGCACAGGACCAGGTCCGGGGAGCCGATCGCGCGCACGGCGCAGCTCAGCGCGTAGGAGGTGGCCAGCGTGTCAGAGGCGGCCAGCCGCCTGTCTGTCAGCAGCACGGCGCTGTCCGCACCGCGGTAGAGGCACTGCCGCAGCTCGTTGGCCGCCGAGGGCGCCCCCATCGTCAGCACGGTGACAGTGCCCCCGTGCTGCTCCTTCAGCTCGAGGCCCAGTTCCAGGGCGTTCAGGTCTTCGGGGTTGACGATGGCCGGCAGTGCGGCGCGGTTGACCGTGCCGTCTTCCTTCATGGCTTCGCCGGTCAGGTTCTCGGTGTCCGGCACCTGTTTGACACAGACGACTATCTGATAGGGCACTTCAGTATCTCATGTTGATGGGCAGTATCCAACGGGTAGCAGTCCACCGCAGGGCTGTTCCGGGCGGCCTGGTGCATCCTCTGATTGGGTAGGCGCGGCGTCTTGCCGCGCCTTGTCCGGCGAGGACGCCGGACCCGCCCTGCTATGAACAGGGCGGGGCGCCCCCCGGCGTGGACGGACCGGGCGGACAACGGGAGGATTGTATTGAAGCGCGCCGGCATGCTGCAAGTGCGCACGCCGGCCCGGCAGGTGTCGCGGGTGTCGCCTCTGATGGCGAGGCGAGGCGCGGTCCTTCGGAGTGGAAGGCCTCAGATGCGCTGGACGTTGGAAGCCCGCAGTCCTTTGTCGCCCTCAGACATCTCGAATCGGACGCGGTCTCCCTCGGCCAGCGTCTTGAACCCTTCCATCATGACGGCGCTGTAGTGCACGAACACGTCTTCTTCGCCGTCGTCCGGATCAATAAACCCGTAGCCCTTCTTATTGTCGAACCACTTCACTGTCCCTTCGGCCGACACTCCCACACTCTCCTTCCTGTGCTACCTACGGTGACGATGTTGCTGCCGGCAACAATATAGACCTTGACAGAATACGTGTCAAGCATAAAAGCCGACAGTGCAGCATACTGCAACGTATTCTGTGCACCCCACAGAGGGGGGCCGGCGTCGTTTCGGTCAACCGGCCACCTCCTCAATCTGTTCGCGCAGCCGCCGCAGGCGGGCCTTGTCGGCAATGCGCTTACCCGTTCCGCTATCGGTCACGTGAAAGACATCCTGCGCCAGCTCTCCCTGCGTCCTGATGAGAGCGTACTCGATGTTGAGTCCTTCGCGCCCCATGGCATCGCTCAGGTCGAACAGCAGCCCCGGCCGGTCCCGCGCCACCACGTCCAGGGCCGTCACCGGCAGGCCGGGCGGATTCTCCAGGCGCACGCTGGTGATCTGCCTGTGCGGCGTCATGGCCCTCTCTCGCTGTTCCTCGGCCGTTCTCGCCCTGAGCGCCTCCGCGACGTCGAAATCGCCTCGGATCGAGCTCACCAGGTCCTCCTCGACGCCCTGCCAGAAGGTGGGGTCGGGGTTGATGGGCCGGCCCTTCATCCGCACGACGAACCGGTCCAGCACCGTGCCGTCGCCCAGGGTGAAGGCCGTCGCACTGAGGATGTCCAGGCCGGCGTGGGTGAAAACGCCGGCGATCTGCGCGAAGCGCGCCGGCACGTCCGACGTGCACACCCAGACGCGGGCGTCCCGCTCGCCGATGCGCCAGCGCATGGCGGCCGGCCGGCTGTCGAGCCGGGCAATCATCTCCAGGTGCGAGAGCGCCTCGGCCGGCGATACCTCGCTCTTGTACAGATCCGGCACCATCTCGCGCAGCTTCCTCGCCTGGTCCTCGACGCCGTCACGAGCCGCGAGAGCCAGCAGCTCCCGCTCGAAGTGCTCCCCGGTGGCGAACGGGACGTATCCCGGTGACAGGAGCGCCATCGTCTTCTGGTACAGCTCGAACAATTTGGGCCCGCGCCAGGCGAACTGGCCCGGGGCTCCCTGGGCCCGTCCGTGCGCATAGCCGGCCAGGTAGAGCATCCGCAGCCTCTCCGGCTCGGCGATGCTGTCGGCCAGTTTGCCGGCCGTCTCCTCGCGCACGCCTTCGCGCTCCAGGGACTGCCACAGCAGGGACTGGTTCTCGGTCAGGAACGTCAGCTCGGTCCGTTCTCGACTGCTCAAGCCGAGCCGCTCCGCCACGCCGGCTGCCGCCCGTGCCGGGTTGCCGTCGCCTGAAGTGTCCACATGGTGCAGCAGTATGGCCAGGCGCAGCAGATCCATCCGCTGCACCTGCTCGAGGGCGTGGCGCTGCGGCAGCGTGCCGGGCTCCGTGGCGTGGCCCAGGGAGTCAATGACGCGCAGGGCCTCGACGGCGTGCTCGTCCAGCGTGAACTCCCCGGCTTCCTCGGGGCTGATCCCGCCCATCAGGGGTGCGAGTTCGGGCAGGCAGGCCTGAAGCAACCCGCAGTCGCGCATCCAGCCGATGCGCTGGGCCACGCCCACGCTGCCCGCCAGCAGGTCCAGGAGCGCCCGGCCGGCGTCCTCGTCGCAGCGAAATCTCGCGCCCGCCGCGTCCAGGCTATCGCGCACCTGCTGGAGCAGTTGCTGGCTGACGG
>JAWOCH010000174.1:0-2718 GCA_046483865.1 Candidatus Brocadiia bacterium
GCTGGCCCTGGTTGGCGGCATGGCCGGCGGGGGAGACGTGATCGTTATCCCCGAGATTCACTACGACATGGAGGTCGTCTGCGAAGCCGTCCGGGAGCGCAGCCGCATCGGAAAGCGATTCAGCATCGTAGTGGTTTCCGAGGGCGTCAAGCGCCCCAAGGGCGGCTACGTGGTGCGCGACCGGGTCGAACGAGGCCATGACAAGATCCGCCTCGGCGGCGTCGGCGTCTGGATGGCTGCTGAGATTGAGGAGCGCACCTCGCTGGAGAGCAGGGCGGTCGTGTTGGGCCACATCCAGCGGGGCGGCACACCCACCGCGTACGATCGTGTGCTGGCCACCCGCTTTGGCCAGGCCGCCGTCGTCCAGGCCATGGAGGGCAACTTCGACGTGATGGTCGGACTGCAGGGCACCGAGATAGTGCCGGTCTCCCTGGAGGGCGTGGCGGACGAGCAGCGCCTGGTGGAGCCGGACTGCCAGCTTGTGCGCGCCGCACGATCGGTGGGCACCTGTTTCGGCGAGGAGTCGGTCGGATAGCCGTTTTGACTTAGGACTGCCGGACGATTACCATACGCGCCGACCGGCAGATGCCCGGGCACTCCCCGACTGAGGACAACCGACATGCTGGACATCACGCTGTTTCGGGACGAACCGGACGCCGTGCGCGAGGGTCTCCGGCGGCTCGGGCAGGATGCAGCCGTGGTGGACCAGGTACGCCAACTGGACGAGCGCTGGCGCGAACTGGTCACCGAGGCCGAGCAGCTCAAGGCGGAGCGGAACCGGGAGTCCAAGAAGATCGGCGGCATGGAGGAGGGCCCTGAGCGCCGCGAGCTTATCGAGCGCATGAGAGATGTCGGCGAACGCATAGACAAGCTCGATGCGGACGCCCAGGAAGTCCGTGCGCAACTCGATGAGCTGCTGTTGACCGTCCCGAACATTCCGGACGAGCAGGCCCCCGACGGCCTGGACGAGGAAGGTAACGTAGTCGTGCGCACCGAGGGCGAACTGCCGGAGTTCGACTTCGAGCCCCGGCCGCACTGGGAGCTGGGTCAGGAGTTGGGCATCCTGGACTTCGAGCGCGGGGTCAAGCTCAGCGGTTCTCGCTTCTATGTCATGTTGCGCGAGGGGGTTAAGCTCCAGCGCGCGTTGATCAACTGGATGCTCGATCTCCACGTTTCTGAGCATGGCTACGTGGAAGCCTACCCGCCTTTCGTGGTCAACCGGGAGTGCCTGACCGGTACCGGGCAGCTTCCGAAGTTCGCCGAGAACCTGTACCGGGACGCCGCCGACGACCTGTGGCTCATACCCACAGCCGAAGTGCCCCTGACGAACCTGCACCGTGACGAGATCCTGGACGCCGAGGATCTGCCGCTGTACTACACGGCTTACACGGCGTGCTTCCGGCGTGAGAAGATGAGCGCCGGCAAGGACGTGCGGGGCATCAAACGCGGCCACCAGTTCGACAAGGTCGAGATGGTCAAGTTCGTAACGCCGGAGAGTTCGGAGGACGAACTGCGGTCACTGCTGGCAGATGCCGAGGACGTCTGCCGGCGGCTGGGGCTGCCCTATCGCGTCAAGGAGTTGGCGGCGGGGGACATGAGTTTCCAGGCGGCAAGGGCGTTCGACGTCGAGGTGTGGGCGGCCGGGTGCGGGGAGTGGCTCGAGGTCAGCTCGTGCAGCAACTGCCGCAGCTTCCAGGCCCGGCGGGTCAACGTGCGTTACCGTCCGGCCGACGGCGGGTCGCCGGAGTTCGTCCATACTTTGAACGGATCGGGCATAGCCCTGCCGCGCACCGTGATCGCCATCCTGGAGAACTGCCAGCAGGCCGACGGCAGCGTGCGCGTCCCCGAGGCGCTGAGGCCATACATGGGCGGGCTGGAGAGCATTGGACCACGCTGAGACAAGGTCTTCGAGCGGGGGGAGCGGGGCAGCCGCCTTCCTCTGCGGCGCAGCGCTCGGACTGCCGCTTTTCTTC
Organism: Candidatus Brocadiia bacterium; assembly: GCA_046483865.1. Lineage (GTDB taxonomy): Bacteria > Planctomycetota > Brocadiia > SM23-32 > SM23-32 > JAWOCH01. The sequence continues at coordinate 1,974 of JAWOCH010000174.1, forward strand.
GCCTTCTACAGCGCCGACCTGTCTTCCATCCCGCCGTACGGCGCACCGGCTCTGACGCTCGCGGTGGCGTTGGCCGGATGGAGCCTGGGGATGTCTCGGGCCGGGCGCGGCACGGCCTGGATGCGGCTGATGGCGGGCGCCGCCGGACTGGGGCTGTGGATGTGGTGGGTGCAGGCCGGTCCGACGAACTCGTGGCTGCATCTGCTGATTGTCGGGGCGGCGTGCGCGTCCCTGTCAGTCTTCGCTGGGGGCGCGGCTCGCGGGAAGCCCGGTCACTTCGTAGCCGGGCTGGCGGCGGGGCTGGCGGCCTGTGCGGGTGGCCTGCCCGGCGTGACGGACATCCGGCCGGCCGTGGTTGTGTCGCTGTTTGTGCTCGTCGTGGCGGGCCGTGTCGCCACACGGAACGCGGCGAACGCGCCTGCGTCAGAGCCGGAGAGTGTCCGGGGGCCGGCGGTGCTGTTCGCAGGCGCCGCGGGCGCTGTGGTGGCCGTTCTGCTGCGCAACTACATACCTTGCGCCCGTTCCGCCGGGTACGCGCTGAGCGACCTCGGCGCAGCCTTTGCCATCGGGGCGCTTCTGTTACCGGCCACGGCGCCCCGGGTCGGCCCGACGCGGGGCCAGGTGCTTGCGGGCGGGGCTGCACTGGCGGTCCTTGTCCTCGTCGCATCCCATTCACTCCTTCTGCATCCGGATATTGTGTTGAGCGGCACCGGGGCGATGCAGTTGCCATCGCGTCTGCTGACGG
>JAWOCH010000294.1:0-3591 GCA_046483865.1 Candidatus Brocadiia bacterium
CGCCGGGGCGGGCAGGCCGAAGCGCAGCCGCGCGGGGGCGGACGGCGTCCGGCGGGCGTGCGGCCGAGCTCAACGGCGGGCCGACCGGGGCCGGCGCAGGCAACCGGGAGAGGCGCGCGCCCACGCCCCCTGCCCTCCGTGCAGTTCGGCAACTCCGTGCAGGTGTTGGACTCCTACATCATCGAAGAAAGCGAAGACGGCCTCTGCATCATCGACCAGCACGCCCTCCACGAACGCATCCTCTACAACCAGATCAGCGCCCGGTTGGACGACGGGCCCCTGGCCAGCCAGCAGTTGCTGGTGCCCGAGCTGGTCGAGCTGCCCAAGCCGGAGTTCTATGCGGTGATGGACCTGCGGGAGGAGCTGACCCGCTTCGGGATGGACATCGAGGAGTTCGGCGAGAGCACCGTCATCGTGCGCGCGTTCCCCCAGGTGCTGGGCAAGTTCGACGGCGCGAGCTTCTTCGAAGACATGTTGGACGAGCTGGAGGGCGTCGAAGGCGCGCGCGACGTGGACGGGCGCCTGGAGAGGCTGAAGAAGATGATGGCCTGCAAGGGGGCGGTGAAGGCCGGCCAGCGGCTGAGCCCGGAGCAGATACGCCGCCTGCTGGAGCGCCGCCACGGGGCGGCTCCCACCGACACCTGCCCCCACGGGCGGCCAACGACCATAACGCTCAGCCGCCGGGAGCTGGACCGGCAGTTCCAACGCACCTGAGGATTGCACGGCTGACATGAACCACGGAGACGCGGAGGACACAGAGAACGGCAGGACTGACCACGATGGCACGACGGACACGACGAAGGCGAGGTCATGGCTCAGACCCCATACTCCTGGCGTCCTCGGCAACCCAGGGTCATTCAGAAGTCGTCAGCAGCGCACCTTCCCCCGGCCCAGAACCCGCACAGTGTGTAGCCCAGCCGCCCTCGGCTGGGGGCAGAAGACGGATCACGGCCGAGGGCGGCCGTGCCACATAGGCCAGGTCCCTTCTCGGGCAGCAACTCGGCAGTTCAGGTCGGTTCAGTCAGAGAATTGAATGACCCTGTCGGCAACCGCCGCCGCTTGAATGGAGCAGCGTTAGCTGTTTAGATACGCATCCTGAGGTTTCCCGGAGGACCCCTGCGCCATGGAGATGGTCCACGTTAACCTGGGCGAGCGCGCCTACGACGTGCTGATCGGGTTCGAGTGTCTGGGCGAACTCGGCCCGGCCATGCACGAGCGCGGACTGACGGCAGACAACGTGGCCGTCGTGACCAGCCCGCGCATCGGGGGCCATTACTATGCGCCGGCCGAGCGCAGCCTGCGGGAGGCCGGGTTCGGGCACGTGGCCCGCTGGGACCTGCCCGACGGGGAGGAGCACAAGAGCCTGGACAGCTTCCTGCGGGCGGAGCGGTGGCTGGCGCAGTTCGCCCCCGACCCGCGTTCGCTGCCCGTGGTGGTGGCCCTCGGGGGCGGCGTAGTGGGCGACCTGGCCGGCTTCGCCGCCGCCTGCTTCCGCCGGGGCGTGCCCTACGTGCAGGCGCCCACCACGCTGCTTGCCGCGGTGGACAGCAGCGTCGGCGGCAAGACGGCCGTCAACCTGCCGGAGGGTAAGAACCTGGTCGGCGCCTTCTACCAGCCGTCCCTGGTGCTGGCCGACCTGGCCACGCTGCGAACCCTGGCCCCCCGCGAAGTCCGCTCCGGTGCGGGGGAAGTCATCAAGTACGGCATCGCCATGGACGCCGAGCTGTTCGCCCTGCTGGAGGAGTCGGTGGAGGACCTGCTGGAGCTTGAGCCCGGCCTGCTGGAGCGCGTCGTGCCGCGCTGCGTCGAGCTGAAATCGGACGTGGTCTGCCGGGACGAGCGGGACAGCGCCGGAGTGCGCATCTGCCTGAACTTCGGCCACACGCTGGGCCACGCCGTCGAGAAGGCGGCCGAAGGGCGCCTGCGCCACGGAGAGGCCGTCGCCGTGGGTATGGCCGCCGCGGCGGATACCTCCGCGCGGCTGGGCCTCTGCACCGAGGAGGTCCCCGCACGCCTGGCGGCCGTGCTGGAGCGGGCCGGACTGCCCACGCGGTGCCCGGGCCTGGACATTGAGCATGTGCTTGACCTGATGCAGCACGACAAGAAGTTCGTGAGCGGACAGAACCGGTTCGTACTGCTGACCGACGTCGGAAGCTGGACCGAGTTCGAAGGAGTGCCGGAGGAGACCGTCCGCGCCGCAGCGCGGGCAGTGCTTGCCTGACTGACGCCCCCTGCGGCCGGCCGATACGTTCATCTGATGGAGGAGCAGCCGTGATCACGATTCAGGATTTCAAGAAGGTGGAGCTGAAGGTGGGGCGCATCGTGTCGGTCGAGGACCATCCCGACGCCGATAAGCTGGTGATCCTGCGCGCCGACGTTGGTGAGGAAACGCCCCGCACGCTGGTGGCGGGCCTGAAGGACTACTACGACAACGAGCAGATGGAGGGCAAGCTGGTCGTGGTGGTGACCAACCTGGAGCCGGCACGCCTGCGGGGCGTCAAGAGCGATGGCATGGTCCTGGCCGCCCAGGAGGGCGACGATGTCGTGCTGCTGACTCTGGATCGGGACATAGCGCCCGGCGCCAGCGTCCTGTGAGCCACAGATTCACCCAGATCACACAGATGAACGGCAACGGCGCAGAACAGACCGTTCATCTGGTGTCGTAGGTCGTTGGCCGTAATCTGCGTTCATCTGCGGTCATCTGCGGTTTCTCCCCCGTCCCTTGTCGCTGGCTGCGGCGTGCGGTTGACCGTCCTGGGGGGCACCCATATACTGGCGCGGTTGATCCTGAGTGGCGCGGGCACGGAGGGCGTGCAGACATGAAAGTGCTGGTCGTCGGTGGCGGTGGCAGGGAACATGCGCTGGTCTGGAAGATCGCCGACTCGCCGCTGGTCGAGCAGGTGTTCTGCGCGCCGGGCAACGCCGGCATCGCCGAACTGGCCGAGTGCGTGGACATAGACCAGACCGACGTGCTGCAACTACGCCGCTTCGCCCGCCAGAACGGCATGGACCTGACCGTGGTCGGCCCCGAGGCGCCGCTGGTCAAGGGCATCGTGGACGCGTTCCAGAGCTCGAACCTGCGCATCTTCGGTCCCGACCAGCAGGCCGCACGCCTGGAGGGCAGCAAGGTCTTCGCCAAGCAGCTCATGCAGCGGCACAACATCGCCACCGCGCCGTTCCGCACCTTCACCTCCGCCGACCGCGCCAAGGCATATCTTGACATGGTCGGCGCCCCCATCGTGGTCAAGGCCGACGGCCTGGCCGCCGGCAAGGCGGCCATCGTCTGCGACACGCTGGAGGAGGCCAACGAGGCGGTGGATCGCATCATGGTCCGCAAGGAGTTCGGCTCGGCGGGCGCGCAGGTAGTCATCGAGAGCTGCCTGGAGGGCGAGGAGGCCAGCATGATAGCCTTCACCGACGGGCGCGCAATCGCGATCATGCCCTCCAGCCAGGACCACAAGCCCGCCCTGGACGGCGACCGCGGCCCGAACACCGGCGGCATGGGCGCATACAGCCCCGCGCCCGTCATCACCGACGATCTGGCCACCAGCATCGAGCGCGAAGTCCTGGTCCAGACGGTCCACGCCATGA
>JAWOCH010000361.1:0-3267 GCA_046483865.1 Candidatus Brocadiia bacterium
GCGAGTGGCACGAGCGAAAGGTGTCCGTCTCCGCCTTCGAGATGGGCAGGTTCGCCGTCACCTACCGGCAGTGGGCGGCCGTGCGCCACTGGGCTGAGGCGCACGGTTACGAGTTCGACCGAAGCGGCGACCTGGGAAGCTGCTACTGGTCCGACGGCACCACGCACGCGCCCGATGAGCCGGTGACGCGCGTGACGATCTGGGACGCGATGGTCTTCTGCAACGCGCTGTCCGAGGCACGCGAGCGGCGGCCGTGCTACTACACAGACGCTGACCGCACGCAGGTGTTGCGGCGCGCGTTCCTGGAGCGTCCCCCGCATCCGGCCCCGCCCGACTTCGGCACCCAGCACGCATACGTCCCGTGGGTGTTCGTGGACTGGTCGGCGGACGGATACCGGCTGCCGACGCTGACGGAGAGCCGTTACGCGGCCAGGGGCGGCAAGGAACCGGGGCCGTTTCCCTGGGGATCGGGCATGGACGACGCGGACGAGTATATCTGGCACCAGTGGAGCCGAGATGCCGACGGGGAAGTCAGCGGCAGGACGCACGGCGCGGCCGAGACGCTCGAAGCCAAAGAGCCCAACGGCTTCGGTCTCTACGACATCGTGGGCAACGTCTATGAGCTGAGCTGGAGCACGCTGCCCGGCAACGTCAAGTCGCGCCATCGCCTGGAGGACCTCGACAACCCGAAGTGGTCGCGCTTCTGGTCATACGGGCTGCCCGCCTACGCGCATCGCGTGCGGGGGCGCGGCCTGTCCTTCGGCTCATCCTGGCACTGGGGAGTGCCGCGGCTCGGCAACAAGACGCCCCCCTGCTGCCATCAGTTCGGCACCGGCTCGCGGGACGAGGCGTTCCCCGACGTCGGCTTCCGCGTCGTGCGGTGCGAGGCCGGCACCCATCCGGTGGACGGCAAGATGCCGCTGCGGCCGAAGATCGTTCTCGATTACGATCCGGGCGACTACGACCCGCTCGAGAGCGCCGCCCACCGCTACAGCATACAAAGGAACGCCGTGTTCCCCGGCCCGGGAGTGGCGGACGGTCCCCACCTGGAGAAGATGTTCGCGACGCCGGGGCCCGTGCTGTCGTCTCCCGTGGTGCACGACGGCGTGGTCTACTTCGGCTGCCGACCGGACGACGCGGGCAAGGGCGGCATGTTCTGTGCGCTGGACGCGGGAACGATGGAGTTGCTCTGGTCGGTGGAGGTGCCGGGCGGGGTTGACTCCTCCGCTTGCGTGCACGAAGGAGTGGTTTACTTCGGCGGACGCAACGGCAGGCTGTACGCTGTGACCGCCGGACGCGAGGGAGGGCAGACCCGCTGGGCCGTGCAGGTAGCGGGCAAGCCCCTCGACAGCTCGCCGGCGGTGGCCTACGGGTGCGTTTTCGTCCACGAGGGCGCCTACGGGAAGACGGCGGGCATACGGGGCTTCCGCGTCGCGGACGGACAGATGGCCTACCTGTCCCCTTGCGCCCCCTACGGCAAAGCCGCCGCGTGCGTGACGCCGAACCTGGCGCTCAGCACGCACCTCGCGGGCACGGTGGTGCGCGCGGCGAAACTGCGCGACGAGATGGTGGCCTGGACCAGTTCCGTGCCCGCCTTCGGGCGACAGGACGTCGTGGTCGTCGGGGACACCGTGTACGGCGTCCTGGGCGGCGGCAAGATCGGCGGATTCTACGAACCCGGCCACATCGCCGCCATTGACCTGGCGACGGGCGAGCAGCACTGGAGACGGAAGCTCGAGGAGCACATCGGCGAGACGGCCTACTGCTTCAGCTCCCCCGTCGTATGGGACGGCAGAATCTTCATCGGCATGGACAACGGCTACATGCACGTCTACGACGCCGCCACCGGCCAGCCGCTGCCGTGGCGCATCCGGGTGACCGACAGCGGGGGCGAGCCGGCGCCGATCCGCACGTCGCCTTCCGTCTCGGCGCCGAATGGTGTGGTCTACTTCGGCGCCGGGGACGGCGTGCTCTACGCGCTGGACGGGCGAACCGGCGAGTTCCGCTGGACGCTGAAGCTCAGCGAACTGCCGATCAAATCGTCAGTCTGGGTTGCGGGGGACTCTATTTTCGTCGGGACGGCCGAGGGATTGGCCAAGGTGACGCGCCGGCCGGCGCCGCGCGGCGCGGAGCCTTGACGGCGGTGGGCGGCCGGTCTATGTTGCGGGGTTGCGTCCTGGATGGACCCGGGCGCCAGTTCTGACGCACTGCACGGAGAAGTCCGTCATGGCAACCCCCGCCGGCCGGGCTCCGAACGTCCTGTTGCTGATAAGCGACCAGCAGAGCTTCCGTATGATGAGCTGCGCGGGCAATCGCCACCTGCGCACGCCCGCGATGGACAGCATCGCCGAGCGCGGGGTGCGGTTCGACCGGGCCTACTGCACCAATCCCGTCTGCGTGCCCTCGCGGTTCAGCCTGTTCACCGGCCTCTACCCCAGCGCCATCGGCCAGCGCGGGAACCCGTCCCGCCACCTGGACCCCATACCGGAGCAGATCAAGGAGAACGGCCTCGGCTGGTTGCTGCGCAGTGGGGGATACGAAACGGTCTACGGTGGGAAGGTGCACCTGCCGAAGAACCTGGACCCGGAGAAGCTGGGCTACGACGTGCTGACGGCCGACGAGCGCGATGGGCTGGCCGAGCAGTGCGCAGACTACCTGCGCAGCGGGCCGTCCGAACCGTTCATGCTGGTCGGCTCGTTCATCAACCCGCACGACATCTGCTACATGGCCATCCGCGATTTCGCGCAGTGCGACTTCGACCACGCGATCCTGCGCAACGGCGACACGGAGCTGGCGTGCCTCGACAAGGCACTCGAGCGGCCGGAAGGGGTCAGTGAGCAGGAGTTCTTCGCGGAGTTCTGCCCCCCGGCGCCGCCGAACTTCGATCCCCAGGAGGACGAGCCGGAGGCCGTCCGCGGCCTGATCGAGGAGCGGGGTTTCCGCCATGACGCACGCAGGCAGTGGTCAGAGCGGCGCTGGCGCGAGCACCGCTGGGCCTACTGCCGCCTGACAGAGCGCGTTGACGCCCACATCGGTATTAAGCGTGACGCCGAGTAGTGAGACCTGCGCGGGTAGTGATGGCGTGGCCACGGCGAGTGCGTCCAATGGACAGTCGCCGTATAGTTATGCATGGTCGTAAACCGGTATTTTTCCGATGGGGCCAGTTCCAGCAGAATGGACCTCACCGTGGATCAATTCACTTGATAATCCTATCACTGTAGCGGATGCCTGGGCGATTTCTGTTCCCTTGGTGTACTTGATCTGCAC
>JAWOCH010000396.1:0-4946 GCA_046483865.1 Candidatus Brocadiia bacterium
CGCGGTGCTGGGCGCGCTCGGCATCGGCGAGTGGCTGGAAGCGGGCATGGTGGTGTTCCTGTTCTCACTGGCACTGCTGCTGGAGCACTGGAGCATCGAGCGGGCGCGCCGGGCCATCGGCGCCCTGCTGGAGCTGTCGCCCCCCACGGCGCTGGTCGTGCCCGAGGAAGGCGGAGAACCGGTCGAGACCCCAGTCGAAGCGGTCGCCATGGGCCAGCAGGTGGTCATCCGGCCGGGCGACCGCATCCCGCTGGACGGCCGGGTGCTGACCGGGCGCTCGACTGTGAACCAGGCGCCCATCACCGGGGAGTCGCGTCCCATTCCGAAGGAGCCGCAGGACACGGTCTACGCCGGCACGATCAACCTGGACGGGACGCTGCATTTCGAGGTCACCCGGCCGGCAGGCGAGACGACGCTGGCCCGCATCATCCACATGGTGCAGGAATCGCGCTCCCGTCGGGCCCGCAGTGAGCAGTGGATTGAGAAGTTCGCCCGCTACTACACGCCGGCCATGATGGCGCTGGCGGTGGGCGTCGCCGTGGTGCCGCCGCTGGTCGCGGGCGCAGCCTGGACCCCCTGGTTCTACCGCGCGCTGGTCCTCCTGGTCATCGGCTGCCCCTGCGCGCTGGTCATCTCCACGCCGGTCACCATCGTGAGCGCCCTGACCAGTGCCGCCCGCAACGGCGTGCTCATCAAGGGCGGCGTCTACCTGGAGGCGGCCGGCCGGCTGGACGCCCTGGCGATGGACAAGACCGGCACGCTGACCTACGGGCGGCCGCGCGTGCAGGAGATCATCCCGCTGGACGAGCACACGCCGGAGCAGTTGCTGCGCACCGCGGGCGCCGTCGAGGCCGACAGCACGCATCCCCTGGCCGAGGCCATCATGACCGAAGCCGCGCGGCGGGGTGTCGTGCCCGCCCGGGCCGAGCGGTTCCGCAACTTCGCCGGCCTGGGCGTGGAGGCGCTGGTGGACGGCGAGCTGTTCTGGGTCGGCAGTCACCGCATGATGCACGAGAAGGGACTGGAGACCGAGCAGTCCCACCAGGCCGCCCTCGCCATCGAGGACGCCGGGCACACTGCGGTAGGCATCGGCACGGAGGACCACATCTGCGGGCTGATCGCCGTGGCGGACGGCGTGCGCGAGAACGCAGCGGCCGTCGTGTCCGACCTTCGGCGCCAGGGCGTGGACACGGTGGTCATGCTGACCGGCGACAACCCGACCACCGCCCGCAGCATCGCCCAGCAGATAGGCGTGGACGAGTGGCACGCAGACCTGATGCCCGAAGACAAGGTAGCCGCCGTCAAGGAACTGACCCGCCGGGAGGGCACCGTCGCCATGGCCGGCGACGGCGTGAACGACGCCCCGGCGATGGCCGCCGCCGACTTCGGCATAGCGATGGGCGCTATCGGCTCCGACGTGGCCATTGAGACGGCCGACGTGACGCTGATGTCCGATGAGATAGCGCGCATCCCGTGGCTGGTGCGCCACGCGCGGCGGGCGCTGGCCATCATCAAACAGAACGTCGCGCTGGCACTCGGCATAAAGGTGGTGTTCATCACGCTGGCCGTCTTCGGTGCCGCCACGCTCTGGATGGCCATAGCAGCCGACATGGGCGCCTCGCTGCTGGTAATCTTCAACGGCCTCCGCCTGCTGAACGCCAGGGAGATGCCGGAGTGGGAGGCTGCTGCCGCACCGCTACCCCGAGCGGCATGATCCTGACGGGATTCCAGGACTTCAAAGGGCCCTGGATCCCACCGGCGCACGGCGCTTCCAAGCAGCGCCCGTGACGGGCGCTTCCGATGGCCTTGGCAATGCTGTGGTCTGCCCGCCTGCGACGGATCGAGCGACTGGGAACCCGATCACGTGACGGTGCAGGCACAGCTCGCAATGCACCCCCAACTGTGTACTTGTCAGCAGCCAACCGGCTCCCAGAGCCGAGCAAACGCTTGACCCGGGGTACGGAGGAGGAACGACTCAAAACCATGACAGGCTGGCGATCTTCCCCATGTACTCGTCTGCGACATCGGTAAAGCGCTGGAAATCCCCTCCAAAGAGCCCCGCTTGCAAAGGAGGCCAGCGCGCCTCTTGCGCTCTTGCCTCAGCGACTATCTCGCTCAAAGGGTTACCCTGCGTGCGCCGGCTTGAGTACTTCCAGCCGAATCTGCCGATCGGACCCCATATGCCCCACCCTTCCGGGACCCGTGCATCTGCGTGGGCAAGAGCGGTGATCACTTCGTATCTATCGAAGTATCGCTCGTAATCTTTGCCAAGATGCAGAATATCATCTATCTCCGGTTGAAGCCTCTTGTACAGGTATTCGCTCAGTGGCGTGTACTTGCGCTCGTATCCGGGTAACGTCTTGAACGCATCAGTTCGCAGAAGCCTACGCCACACTTCGCCGACAGTCCAGATCGCGGCTCTGCGCGAACCGCGGCTTTCGGGTGACGAAACTTCCTTTGCATAGAGCTTTGCGAGATGATGGTAGTTCGAGCCTGAGACAGCGGCGATGCCCCAGCTGTAGGCAAGCACTATCAATGGATACCATTGGAGTTCAAGCCATAGCGCGGAGCCACTCGCCCTCTGTATGGGGTCTGCGCACCTGGCCAAAGCATTGCAGAGACTGTGGACATCCTTGTCTTGTCCCCAGCGCGCGACACAGACGACCGCGCGCTGCATTGGCATGACCGCCTGTTCATACCGTCGCAAGCGGTCGCGGAATTCCTCTTCCCTGGTGTCCTGACGGCGCGAACCACTCGTAACCGGAAAGTTCTCTGGTGTTGCTTCTGCTACAAAGGCGGCCACCTGTTCGTGGAGGAAGTCATGTAGTCTGGGCCCATTCCTTGGCTCCGACAGTAGCTGCTTTGCCCGCAGCACGACTCCGCCATTAGGGTGAGCAGCCGGTCCGACAGGTTCGCCAGGCAGCTCAATCAACAGATCCTCGTCACGTCTATCGTCTTCAGCCAGATTCGGAAGCGGTGGAGCGACGAATATGAAGTCGCCATCCCCCTCAAGAAAACCGAAGTGGGGAGATTGGTCGGCGTCCGGATCCCTGCTGACTCTGTCATACACATAGGACATAACGCCACTTGCTGTAATGATCCCGTCTGTAGTTCGCGCCCCCTCCTCCAAGGCATCAAGAAGATAGCCCGTGAAGACGGAATGGCCCGGCCTGGGGCCACCACTGTCTGCTACCTTCTCGTCAGCCTTGCCGGCTGTCAACACCTGGCGTGATGGCCGAAGGTGCATATCCTTAAGAAATCGGGTACTTCCTGGCGCGGCAGCGGCGCGAGTTATGGCCAGACCGCCGTAGCAAGCATCCATGATAAAAAAGATATGCTTGGCAGGAATCAGGTCTGCTTTGAGGGTCAGTTCACGCCAGCTTATCAGGCTCGACAGGTTGGCAGCGTCGCCGTCGTGCGGAATCAGGAAGCCGAGACCCCGGCGCTGCCCTTCAACTGTGTGCCCATGACCTGCATAGAACACCAAGATGCGGTCGTTCCTCTCAACCTGACCGGGGTTGGCGTATTGAAGATAGTGGGCGAGTATCTGCTCACGGGTAGCACTTTCGTCCGTGAGCAGAACAACTCGTTCTCGGTCAAAGCCGAAACTGTCTTGCAGAAGCTCGGCTACAGCCTGGGCGTCGTTCACAGCGTAGTTCAGCGAGGAAGCGTTTCGGTAGCGATCTACGCCTATTATCAGCGCATGGCTGTCAGTGTACTCTGCTCGGAGGGAATCGTCTCTCATTTCCCACTGGACCTCAGACTGACACACTGGACTACGTGAAGCACGCCTCTACTTCCTCGAAACACCAACAAGCTCCTGCGGGCCGCAGACAGTATACCGCTACATACCCAGTCCAGCAAGCAACGGAGATCGGAAGGCCGGTCTCTCAACCATCCGGCGGCCATAGGGCTTTCAGCCAGCCGTGCTGGCCCATAGCCGCCTGCTGACCTCTGTCGCGCTCCCGCTGGTGCTTGACGGCGCTGCAGCACGGTTGTACGCTGTCGGGTAGAGGGGCCGCCGGATCGGCCGTGGGGTGCCGGTCTACATGCAGACGCAGAAGGGGGCACAATGGGGCAAGAGCGCCGTGACGATGCCGACGCCGCTGAGACGCAGGACTGGGTCGAATCCCTTGATGCGGTCCTGCAGGCATCCGGACGGGAGAGGGTCCGCGAGCTGCTGGCCGAGTTGCGTGATCATGCCTACGGGCGCGGGCTGCCCGTGCCGCCGACGACCAACACGCCCTACGTGAATACCATTCCGCTGAGCGAGCAGCCGGCCTACCCGGGCAACCGGAAGGTGGAGCGGCAGATCAAGAACATCATACGCTGGAACGCAATGGCTATGGTCGTCCGCGCCAACCGCGAGGAGGAGGGCATCGGCGGGCACATCTCGACCTACGCCTCGGCGGCGACCCTCTACGAGGTGGGCTTCAACCACTTCTTCCGTGCGCCGACCGAGAACCATCCGGGGGACCTGGTCTACTTCCAGGGCCACGGCTCGCCGGGCAACTACGCCCGCGCGTTCCTGGAGGGGCGCATCTCCCTGACCCAGGTGGACAACTTCCGGCACGAACTGCACGACGCGCCCGGCCTGTCCTCCTATCCCCATCCCTGGCTCATGCCCGGCTTCTGGCGGTTCCCCACCGTCTCGATGGGCCTGGGACCGGTGATGGCTATCTACCACGCCCGCTTCATCCGCTACCTGGAGAACCGCGGCCTGAAGGAGCCGTCGGACGGCAGGATATGGGCCTTCCTCGGCGACGGTGAGATGGACGAACCGGAGTCGCGGGGGGCGCTGTCCCTCGCGGCGCGCGAGAAGCTGGACAACGTCATCTTCGTCGTCAACTGCAACCTCCAGCGGCTCGACGGACCCGTGCGGGGGAACGGCAAGATCATCCAGGAGCTGGAGTCGGTCTTCCTCGGCGCAGGATGGAACGTGATCA
>JAWOCH010000415.1:0-2525 GCA_046483865.1 Candidatus Brocadiia bacterium
GCACGGTGGTGGTATCCGCCGACGATCCCGACATGCACTCATCACAGAACGAGCAGGACAATCGCCACTACGCCCGCGCCGCCGGACTGCCCATGCTGGAGCCCGCCTCCAGCCAGGAGGCATACGATTTCGCCCGTCGCGCGTTCGAACTGAGCGAGCAGTTCGGCACCATCGTCCTGCTGCGCCTGACCACGCGCATCTGCCACAGCAAGGGCATCGTGACGCCACGCGAGCCGGACACCATCGAGCGCGAGTACGCCTTCGAGCGGGACATCCCGCGCTTCGTCATGGTGCCGGGCAACGCCCGCCGACGCCACGCCGCACTCGAGGGGCGGTTGACCCGCCTGGAGGAGCTGTCCGAGCAGACCGACCTGAACACGGTTGTCGGCAGCGCGCAGGGCGCCCCGCTGGGCATCGTGGCGGCGGGCACGACCTATCACTACGTGCGCGAGGCGGCCCCCCACGTGCCCGTCTTCAAGGTGGGCATGTGCTGGCCGATGCCGCTGAAGGCCATTGCCGCGTTCGCCGCCCAGGTGGACGACCTGCTGGTGGTTGAGGAGCTGAGCGACTTCATGCTGACGGAGATCTGCGCCGCGGGCACTCCCGCCCGGGGCAAAGAACGGCAGTTCCGGCTGGGCGAGCTGAACCCCGACCGCGTGCGCTGCATCATCGAGGATCAGCCGGACTATCAGCCGCCCGAGGCCGCCGCCGACGTGCCCCCGCCCCGCCCGCCGGTGCTGTGCCCCGGCTGCGGCCACCGCAGCGTGTTCCACGTGCTCAGGAAGCTGGGCCTGCTTGTGACCGGCGACATCGGGTGTTACACTCTTGGCGCTCTGCCGCCGCTGTCAAACCTGGACACCTGCGTGTGCATGGGCGCCAGCATCGGCAATGCGCTGGGCATCGAGCGGGTGAGCGAGCCGGAGGAGGCCCGCCGCGTGGTGGCCGTCATCGGCGACAGCACGTTCTTCCACTCCGGGCTGACCGGCGTGCTGGACGCGGTCTATAACGGCTCCAGCGGCACGCTGCTCATCCTGGACAACCGCACCACGGCCATGACCGGCGGACAGGCCCACCCGGGCACCGGCCAACGCCTGGACGGCGAGCCCGCCCCCGCCATCAGCCCGGCGGAAGCGTGCCGCGGGCTGGGCGTGCGCGACATAAAGGAGATCGACGCCTGGGACAGGGCACGGCTCGAAGCGGGCCTTCAGGACAGCCTGTCCCGCAACGAGTACAGCGTGCTGGTCTGTCGGCGGCCGTGCCTGCTGCTGAGCCGCAGGCGCGAGCGCGCCGCTTACCGGGTGGACCCCGAGCGGTGCGAGAACTGCGGCCTGTGCCTGCGCACGGGCTGCCCGGCGCTCAAGCAGCTTGAGGACCACGTCGAGATAGACCGGATCTACTGCGCCGGATGCGGCCTGTGCTTCGAGGTCTGCCGCTTCGACGCGATCGAGCCCGTCGAGTAACCCATCTCAGCAAAACGACTTATGGCAACAGACAACCACCAGACGACCAACGTGCTCATCGTCGGCGTGGGCGGCCAGGGCGTGCTGAAGACCAGCCAGGTGCTGGCCGACGTGCTGGTGCGCAGCGGATACGACGTGAAGCAGAGCGAGGTGCACGGCATGTCCCAGCGCGGGGGCAGCGTCGTCAGCGAGGTGCGCTTCGGAGAACAGGTGCACTCGCCCCTCACCCCGTACGAGGCGGCGGACTACGTGATAGCGCTGGACGGGGACGAGGGCCGCCGCGCGCTGCCCAGGCTGCGGGCGGACGGCGTGATGATTGACGTGCCGCCCGAGCTGACCGGGCGTCTGGCCCACGTGCGCAGCCGCAACATGGCCGCCCTGGGCCGGCTGTCCCTGCACCTGAGCCCGCAGACCGAACTGTGGCACGAGGCCATCCGGCGCTTCCTGCCGAAAGGAACCGAACAGGACAACATCGCCGCCTTCGAGGCGGGCAGAGACTTCGAGGACTGACCGAGGAGGGCGCTATGGCGAAGATGGAGGAGCTTTTCGAGAAGGACTATATGCCCCGGGAGCAACTGCGCGAGCTGCAACTGGAGCGCCTGCGCCAGACCGTGGCCCGCGCCCGGCAGCGCGTGCCCTTCTACCGCAACGCGCTCGAGAGGAAAGGCATAACCGAAGACGACCTGGAGTCCGTGGAAGATATCAGCAAGCTGCCGTTCACGGTCAAGAACGACCTGCGGGACAACTACCCGTTCGACCTGTTCGCAGAGCCGCTGGACAGCATCGTGCGCACCCACTGCTCCAGCGGCACCACCGGCAAGCCCATCGTCGCCGGATACACGCAGGACGACATTGACCTGTGGAGCGAGGTGATGGCCCGCACCTTCCACCTGATCGGCGTCACCCCGCAGGACGTCTGCCAGGTGGCCTGGGGTTACGGGCTGTTCACCGGCGGCCTGGGTGCCCACTACGGGCTGGAGCGGCTGGGAGCGACCGTCATTCCCATCAGCGGCGGAAACACCGAGCGCCAGGTCATGCTCATTGACGACTTCGGCGTCACCGTCT
>JAWOCH010000040.1:0-2851 GCA_046483865.1 Candidatus Brocadiia bacterium
GCGCGACCAGGCACTCGACGCGCTGGCAAAGGAGATGAGTCCGCCACTGCGGCTCTATGAACCGGGCGAGAACCGGGACTTCTACCGGCAGATGCAGGAGCAGTACACCGCCTCCCTGCCTGCCGCCGAAACGGAGGAACCGAACTGATGGAGGCCACTCCGCTGCACCACGTGTGGAGCTACACAGACACCGACCGACGGTTCTGGGAGGAGCACCTGGCCGAGTGGTTGCCGGATCGTATCACCGACGCTCACAGGCACGTCGGCGACCCGGCGGCGTGTCTGGAGCCGATGACCGAAGAGATGCGCCGGCAGTACTGGGTCAACGAAGTCAGCGAACCGATGGACGCCGAACAGGCCGCCCGGTGCGACGAGATAGTCTTCCACGGTCGCCTGGAGAGCTGCGTGGCCATGGGCTGGCCGAGCCTGCGTTTCGATCTCGAGCGTGTCAACGACTACCTGCGCCGCCAGTGCGTGCGGCGCGGGTGGCACTGCCTGAGCGTCTGCCGGCCCGAGTGGACGGCCGAGCGCGTGGCGGAAGAGCTGGACAAGCCGGGCGTCATCGGGCTCAAGCCTTACTACTCGCTCATCAGCGCCGACCCGAGTACGCGCGATAAGCACATGCAGGCCGGCATCTTCGACTTCCTTCCCCATCATATCCTGGAGGTGGCGGACGAGCGCGGGGCGTGGATCACCCTGCACGTGCCGAAGAAGGAGCGACTTCCCCATCCGGATAATGTCCGCGAGGTGCGCCGGATCCGCACGCGGTATCCCGACATCGTCCTGGTCGTCGCGCACTTCGGCCGCTGCTACACGGAGCCCCACGCGCGGGAGGCGCTTCCGCAGTTCGCCGACGATCCCGGGCTGTACTTCGACAACTCGGCGGTGCTGAACCCCGATGTCCACCGCCTGGCGCTGGAGCACATCGGACCCCGACGGATCCTCTACGGCACCGACAACCCGGTTTTCTACATGCGCGGACGGCGCCAGTGGAAAGGGCGGCAGTACATCAACCGGACGAACCACCCGTTCCACTTCAACAAGGAACGAGAGGCGCCCGAGATCGAGGCCCGCTACACCCTCTACATGTATGAGGCGCTCAGAGCCCTCAAGGACGCCTGCGCCGGCCTGGGTCTGGATGCGGCGGAAGTGAAGGCGATGATGCACGACAACGCCGCACAGCTCATCCGGCGCGCCGCCGGCACGCACGACGAGGCTGCTACGGATTGACCGGCAACCGGAAGGCGCGGCGGGCAGGGCAGACCGCGGCGGAAGTGTTTGGCCAAGGTGTGACCATCTTTGGGCTCTGGGCGAAGCAAGGCGACCTGGCAGTCTACTCTCGCGCAGGGGGCTCACGTGGACGCTCTGCCCATGCTGCTGATTAGGCGCCAACGCACCCAGGTCATCTCGGCCAACTCGCTCCAGGGCTTCTCTCAGGGAGGAACGTCAGACAAGCCGCAGTCCGGGCCAGGGGGGCAGCGGAACATACTCCTGGACTGGCGAACTGCCTCGCTGAAGCGGCTGCGCCTTGGGCGATGTTGGCGGCAATGGAGAGAGAAGCTCGGTTGAATTGGTCGGCGAGGGAGCCGTAGCCACGGGCGAGACCCCGCGCGAGGGCGATAACCTGACCAGCGGAGCTAACGGCCGCCTGGCAGACGTCCAGATTCGCGAACATGAACGCCACGGGAATCCCCCAGCGGATTGAGCAGTTGATCAGGCGAGCCGTCTCGGCTTCGCTCAAGGCCCTGAGCACGTCGAAGGGCAGGGGATCGCAGGCGAGCGGCGTTTCTGGAATCTGCAACAGGATGGGGCGAGCGCGGGCCAGTTTCGCCGTTCTCACCTGCTCAACTGTTCGACTGCTCGCCTGCTCTACCAACTCATTTCCGCGGAAATGAGTTGGTCGGGGCGCCCGGATTCGAACCGGGGACCTCCGCGTCCCGAACGCGGCGCCCTAAGCCAGACTGGGCCACGCCCCGAATGCTGCGGATTATACCCGAACTACCGGTAGGGTCAAACTCGCGGGCAGGGCTTACTCCCCGTTGATGTGCACTATGAGTTCTCGCTCGCGCGCGCGCACGTCGAAGTCGAAGAACACTATTTGCTGCCAGGTGCCCAGCATCAGCCGCTTGTCCCGAAAAGGGATGGTCACCGAGGGGCCGATCAGACTGGCCCGCACGTGGCTGTGCCCGTTCTTGTCGTGCCAGCGTTCCTCGTGGTGGTAGTAGTGATCGCGCGGGACCAGCTTCTCGAACAGCTCCTGCATGTCCTTGACCAGGCCGGGCTCGAACTCCATGGTGGTCACTCCACCGGTCGAGCCCGGAACGAACACGGTGACCACGCCGTCAGAGACGGCGGTCTCGTTCAGGATGTCGGCCACGTCCTTGGTGACGTCCACGACGTCCATCTCAGCTTCCGTGCTGAACACGACGGTCCTGGTCTCGAGCATGGCCTCGGCCCCGTGAAAAGGCTGTGCGAGTTGTCCGGTTCAGTACGCCCTGTATGATACACGAGACCAGTCGGGCGTGAAACTGGAAAAGCTGCTTTTGCCGGGGCCGTGCATGGAGGACGCACCGGACCGCTTTGCGCGTGCCAGGCGGCGCATGGTGAAGCGTCAGCTCGCCGCACGCGGAATAGGCGACCGGCGCGTGCTGGACGCCATGGGGCGAGTGCCGCGGGAGCTGTTCCTGCCACAGGGCGCCAGGACCCGTGCCTACTGCGACGGCGCCCAATCTATCGGATGCGGGCAGACGATCTCCCAGCCGTATATCGTGGCGCTGATGACCCAGGCACTGCACCTGACGGGCGACGAGCGCGTCCTGGAGGTGGGCACCGGCTCCGGCTATCAGGCGGC
>JAWOCH010000050.1:0-4250 GCA_046483865.1 Candidatus Brocadiia bacterium
AGCCGCTCTACCTGCCGGTGGGCTCCCGTCCGACGCCCGAGCTGCGCGCGGTGGAGCTGACCGCCATACCTTACTACGCCTGGGCGAACCGGGGGCCGGCACAGATGACCGTCTGGATGATGCGGGAAGACGCCCCATGGACCTGAACCGCGAACAGAAGGCCATGCTCTTCAGGTTCTCGGCCTACGGGTTCCTGAAGAACCTGCGCTTCTTCGAGTTGCTGATCCTGCTGTTCTTCACGGTCGCCAGGGGCCTCAGCTACACGCAGTTCGGCATACTGGTGGCCGTGCGCGAGGTATCGGTCTACCTGCTGGAGATTCCCACGGGCATCGTGGCCGACGTGACGGGCCGGCGTCGCACGATGATGGCCTGCTTCGTCAGCTACCTCATCTCCTTCGCCATCTTCACCTGGGGGGACAGCTTCTGGGCCTTCGTGCCCGGCATGGTGCTGTTCGCAGCCGGTGAGGCCCTGCGCTCCGGCACGCACAAGTCCATGATCATGCAGCATCTGGACCTGGAGGACCTGTCGCACCTGAAAGTGGACTACTACGGCTACACGCGGGCGGCGTCTCGGCTCGGGTCAGCCGTGGCCGCCCTGGCAGTGGGCGTGTTCGGCTACTTCGGGGGCGGCTACGGCATGATCTTCCCGGCCACTATGGTGCCTTACACGCTGGCCCTTTTCCTGATGATGACGTATCCGCCGGAGCTGGACGGGACCACGCATCGCAGCGGCGTTGTCCGCCAGATGCTGCGCCACACGGTGGACAGCTTCAAGTCCATCTGGCGCGTGGAGCAACTGGGCCGCATGGTGGCCAACGAGTCGGTCTTCGACGCGGCCTTCAGGGTGGCGAAGGACTACCTGCAGCCGATCGTCAGGACGGCGGCCCTGGCGCTGCCGGTCTTCCTGGCGGCCCGCAGCGATGAGAGGCGGGTATTCCTGGTGATCGGCATCACCTACTTCGTCATCTACATGAACAGCTTCTTCAGCAGCCGCCTCAGCGGCCGGGTGGCGGGCAGCCTGGAGCAACCGGCGCGGACGCTGAACGGCCTGTTCTGGGCCTTCGCGGCGGTGTTCTGCCTGGCGGGGGCGCTCTACAGGATGGAACTGGCCTGGCCGGCGATTCTCGTGCTGTTCTTCATGTACACCCTCTACAACCTCCGCAAGCCGATGGTGGTGGGCTTTCTCAGCGACCGCATACCGGGCCAGCAGCGGGCGACGGTCCTGTCGGTGCAGTCACAGCTACGGGCCATCTTCGCGGCCGTCATGGCGCCGCTGTTCGGATGGGTGGCCGACAACCCGAAGCTGGGCGTGCCGTGGGCGTTCCTGCTGGGTGGGGCGGCGCTGTTTGTGCTGGGGTTGCTGCTGAGGCTGAGGAGAGGATCGGAAGCCGTCGAGCCGGTCTCCTCCGAGAAGGCACGGTGATATCCCTCGATTCGCAGCCGCCGTCAGAGTATACTGGACTGCACAGCAGGTGTCCCGCCTGATAGCGCAGTTGGGAGCGTGCACCGATGAGCAAGGAAGAACTTCTGGAGCGCATATCCATTGATCCTGCGGTATGCTTCGGCAGGCCCTGCATCCGGGGCCACCGCATATGGGTGTCGCTCGTGCTGGACCTGCTGGCCAGCGGCATGACAGTCGAAGATGTGCTGGCCCAGTACCCCGAGATCGAGCAGCGGGACGTGCGGGCGTGCATCGCCTACGGTGCTGAGATGTCGCGGGAGAGGTGCGTCGAGATTCCGGCTGATTCCGAAGCATGAGACTCAAGCTCGACGAAAACCTCGGCCGGGACTGCGCCACGTTGCTCCGGGCTGCGGGGCACGACGTAGCAACTGTGCCCGGGCAGTCTATGGAATCAGCCAGCGACCGAGATCTGATTGCGACATGCCGAGATGAAGGCCGCTGCCTGGTAACGCACGATCTCGACTTCGCCAACCCGCTGCTCTTCCCGCCATCGCAGTACGCCGGCATCGCAGTGGTGCGCTTGCCGCACAACCCGTCCCTGGAAGACATCCTTGCCGGACTCCGCACACTGAGCCATGCGTTGGCGGAAGACGACATCCACGGCAAGCTATGGGTCGTGCAGCGCGGCAGGATCCGTGAGTACTGCCCGGATGATCGCTGAAATGCCGCTGAGATGCACGCGCAAACGGCTCGCGTAGTGGCCGTGGCGGGGGCCGAGGGCCATCATAGGTTGTCTGTCCCGCGCGCCTCCTCGGTTCCCTCCTCCTTCTCTTCCGGCTCTTCGGGCTCCCACCGGGCGAGGACGTCCGGGGCGGCACCCGCGCGCCGCCACAGGGCCACCGCCGCCTCCCGCAACTCCTCCACGATGTCGGGGCGGGAGGCAGCTATGTCGTCCAACTGGCCCGGATCGTTCTGCAGGTCGTAGAGGGCGTCGCCTTCCGCTTCGCGTCGGGCCGTCCTCTTGGCGAACCCGTCCACCGCCCGGTCAACGGCTTCCGCCCCCTCTTCCTCCGCCAGCGGGCGGAGCACGGCCGACCATCGGCCCCGGGTGACCGTCGCGCAGGCCGTCGCGCTGGCCAGGAAAGGGCTGCTGACGGCAAACGGGCGCGCCCTGTCCGTGTCCCCGACCAGAGCATCGGCGAAAGAAACGCCGTCCACACCCTCCGGCACGCCGGCGCCGGCCAGGTCCAGAATGGTCGGCATCACGTCCATCGGCTGCACGACGGCCCGCCGCAGGCCGGGCGCCACGTCGGGCGCGCGGACAATCAGCGGGATGTGGCAGATCTCCTCGTAGAGCGGCACGTAACTCATCTGCGTGCCCTCGATCAGGCTCTTGCCCATGACGCCGTGCTCCCCGTGCAGGAAGCCGTGGTCGGTGCTCAGCACCACCATCGTGTCCCGCAGCAGGCCCAGGTCCTCCAGCTTCTGCAGCAACCGGCCGACCCACCTGTCAACCAGGGTCACCTCGGCGGCGTAGAGCGCGCGGACGTGCTCCAGCTCCCGCCGGGTCAGGAACCCCGTCCGGGCGTAGAGCGGGTAGTCCACGGCCTCGCCTTCGTAGAGCGGGTCGTACATCTCCACGTACCACTCGGGCGCGTCCCACGGCTCGTGGGGGTCGAAGGTGTCCACATAGAGGAAGAACCGGTCCCTGGAGCGGTTGTCCTCCAGCCAGCGGCAGGCGCGTGTCATAGTGCGGGCGACGAACGTGTCCGACTCGTAGCGCCACCAGGCCGTGTTGCGCCGGTGACGCCTGCGCAGCATCTGCTCGGCGCGGATCTTCGCCGGATCGCAGGGGTGTTCCGGCGTCTCGGGCCAGGTGCGCCAGCGGTCGGATTCCTGCCCCCGTATCCACTCGAACGCGTCGAAGCCCCGATCGTAGTGGTAGCCGTTCTCCAGGATGTGCGGCGTGTCGCAGACCATCATGGACACGTAGTCCCGCTTGCGCAGCAGGTCGGGCAGAACGGCCTCCTCCTGCGACAGCGCAGCCCACGGCGTGTAGGCCGCCGTGTAGCGCCCGGTCAGCAGGTCGCGCCGGTGCGGCACCGTGGGGAAGCTGCCCGAGTAAGCGTTCAGGAAGACCACCGATTGCTCGGCGAAACGGTCAATGTGCGGCGTGCTGATCCACTCGTTGCCATAGCAACCCAGATGGTCGCGACGCAGCGTATCGCAGATGATCACGACGAAGTTCACGGAGGCTCCTCTCTCAGCTCTAACGGGGTCCCTATGCGTGCTCAGTAGTCGGGTCCGGCGGGGCGCCGGACCTGCCGCGTATTTGCAGTGTGGCGGCGAATAGCTGCACCTCCCCCTCGCCCACCGCCCGCAGGCGGAGCCCATCGGCGCGCGTCCCCGACGGCACGTCGAACCCGGACAGCCGGGCCAGCCCGTGGTGGTGCCCTACAGTCAGGGCGTACGCGACCCGCTCGGATTCAACGTGCGCCATCCCGCCCCCGGCCCAGATGTGGTCGCCCAGCGGCGCCCACCAGTCGCACAGGTGGAGGATGGTCAGCAGGTCCTCGGCGAAAACGGTCTCCTCCCCCAACAGAAGCTCCAACCGGGCCCCCGGGGCGGGTTCCTCTCCCGCGCGCTCGCCGGTGATCACAAGGTGCACGTCCTCGACGGGTAGTTCGGCGAACTTCACGTGCAGCAGCGGCTCGTCGGACGTGAGGGCGACGTGGGTCTGCGTCTCGTCCGCAAACAGGAACGGGACTCCGTCCAGCTCCCTCTCACCCACGGGGAGGCCGGCGACGGAGAGCGAGTCAGCATTGAACTGCTTCGAGAGGTCGAGAAG
>JAWOCH010000057.1:0-4197 GCA_046483865.1 Candidatus Brocadiia bacterium
ACCCGCACAGTGTGTAGCCCAGCCGCCCTCGGCTGGGGGCAGAAGACGGATCACGGCCGAGGGCGGCCGTGCCACATAGGCCAGGTCCCTTCTCGGGCAGCAACTCGGCAGTTCAGGTCGGTTCAGTCAGAGAATTGAATGACCCTGCCGCCTCGCCGGTTCCCTTGCCCTCACCGTGCCGGCTCCCTTAGACTCGCCCCGCCTGGAGACTCCCGCTCCCTCTACAACCGCCGGAGCAGTCTGTGAACGAGGTCATCTCACACGCCCTGCGGGCTCTGAGCGCCGCCGCAGCCGAGCCGGTAGAGCCCGAGCGGCTCACGGGGCTGTCCCGCTGGGTGCTGAGCCTGTACGACGAACACCGGTTCCTCTACGCGCTGCTGGCGGTGGGTCTGCTGCTGGGGGCGGGGGCCGTGCTGGGGATCGTCATCGAGCGCCTGCTGATGTTCGTCGGGATGGGAACCGAGGAACTGGACCACGCCGAATAACCCCTCATGAGGCAGCAATAGCCTATGTTCAGCGTCTACCTGCCCATAGCGGGGATGGAGTTCAGCGCGCTTGTGCTGCTGACCATCGGGTTCGCGGTGGGCGTGCTGGCGGGGTTCTTCGGCATCGGCGGCGGCTGGATCATCACCCCCTCCCTGCACATCTTCGGCCTGCCCGTCCCGTTTGCCATCGGCACGGGTCTGGCCAACGTGGCCGGCCAGAGCGCCGTCGCCTCGGCCAAGCATCGCCAGATGGGCAACGTGGATCACAAGCTGGGCGTCACAGTCGGGCTGGCCATGATCGCCGGAGTCGAGGGCGGCAAGCGCTGCATCCTGGCGCTGGAAGCGATGGGCCTCGCCGACTCGGCCGTGCGGGTGATGTACATGCTGTTCCTGGGCGGCCTCGGCCTGTTCATGCTGTGGGAATACATCCGGGAGATGCGCCGCCGCGCGGCGGACAACGGGAGGGACTGCGACGAGGATGGCGATGATGGTTCGGGCACCTTGCTGGAGCGGGTGAAGGCGCCGCCCATGATCCACTGCGAGAGCCTGGAGGCGGCCATCTCGGTCTGGCCCCTGATCGGCATCGGAGTCGTGGTGGGATTCCTGGCCGGCGTGATGGGCAGCGGCGGAGGCTTTGCGCTGGTGCCGCTGTTCGTGTTCGCCGTTGGCGTGCCCACCTACGTGGCGGTCAGCACCAGCCTGCTGTGCGTGACCATCTCGGGGGCTTACGGCACGTTCACCTACGCGCTGGGCGGGAAGGTCGAGATCATCGCGGCGCTGTGGATCCTGGCCGGCTCGGCCGTGGGCAGCCAGTTGGGCGGCTCGGCGGTGCGCTACGTGCGCGGCTATGGCATCCGGCTGATGTACTCCCTCATGCTGCTGGTGGCCGCTGCCAGCGTGCTGCTGAAGCACCTGGACCTGCCCGGGCCTGCCGCCGTGGCCGTGCTGGGGGGCGCTGTGGGCATGTGTCTGCTGATCACCGGTGCCCTGGCGGTGGCCCTGCTGAAAGCCCGTTTCGCGGACGGTGAGGAAGAAGATCAGGACTGACCGCCGGCGTCCAGCGACGCCTTTGCCTGCGCCGTCGCGTCGGCCAGCGCATCGGCAATCCCCCCACACAGGGCATCGTCGTCAGCGTACGCGGCCGGATCGAGTGACGGTCCGAACGCTATAGCCACCCGGCTGAATGGCTTCGGCACGGCGAACCTGTCCCAACTGGCGAACTCCCACGCGCGCGCCGGCGCAACGCCCACCGGGCAGACGGGCAACCCCGACCGGCGGGCAATCAAGGCCACCCCCGGCTGCACGCTGAAGCACGGTCCCCGGGGGCCGTCCGGGGTTATGGCCAGGTTGCAGCCGTCGCGTGCCTTCCTGAGCAGCCCCGTCAGAATTCCCAGGCTGCCGCGTGACGTAGAGCCGCGCACCGATTCCATCCCAAAACGCTCCAGCACGTGGGCGGCGTACTCTCCGTCCCGGCTGCGGCTGACCGGCACGCAGGTCCGATAGCTGCGGAAGTGCGTCATCATCGTCAGCAGGTGCCTGTGCCAGAAGACGGCCAGTATCGGCCGTGCGCCCGTCCTGGCCCCTTCGGCCAGCCCGTGGGGGTCGAGCAACTGCACTTGCCACGTGGCGTGCAGCGCGCGCACCGCCACGTCGCCCAGGCAGCCTGCCAGGCGGTAGCGCGCTGCTTGCCTGAGGGTGGGCATGGGGTAGTTCTCCGGCGGTGGTCGGGCTGTGCCGTGGGGCACCATATCCGGCGGCAGGCCCGCGTGTCAATCACTGTGCTCGCGCGGACGGGCCGACTTGCCCGCTCGGCGATGCTGCCGGTAGAATGGGCGCGTGCACTATAGTGGGTCTTTACCATCCTCAGGCAACCGGTGGGCGGCATGGCACTGAAGCGGGAGATGCGTTTCCGCCACATCTTTGCGATGGCGGCCGGGGCGATGATCAGCTCCGGGCTGTTCGTCCTCCCCGCCGTGGCGTATCCCGCCGTCGGGCCGGGGCTTCCCCTGTGCTACCTGCTGGCGGCCCTGCTGTTGCTGCCGGCGCTGGTGACCAAGGCCGAGCTGATCAGCGCCATGCCCAAGGCGGGCGGCACCTACTTCTTCATAGATCGCGGTTTCGGCCCAGGCTTCGGCACTGTGGGCGGGCTGGCCGCGTGGGCTTCGCTGGCGTTCAAGAGCGCCTTCGCACTGCTTGGGATCGGGGCGGTGGGCGCCTCGCTGTATGGCTGGGACCTCTCGGGCTGGCAGGTGAAGGGCGTGGCGTGCGTTTTCTGCGGCCTGTTCATGCTGGTGAACCTGGCGGGCGTTCGGCACGCCGGCAGGATCCAGCTTGGCCTGGTGGTTGTGCTGCTGGGCATCCTCGTCGGCTATGGTGTGGGAGGCGTGGGGCACGTCGGGACGGTGGCCTCGGGGGCGAAGCTGTTCCCCCACGGCTGGAACAGCCTGCTGGCCGGGGCGGGCATGGTGTTCATCTCCTTCGGCGGTGTCACCAAGGTGGCCACGATGGGCGAGGAGGTGCGCTCTCCCAAGCGTGACTTGCTGTGGGGCATGTTCGCCGCCAGCGCGGTCGTAGGGCTGCTGTACGTGCTGGTGGTCGCCGTCACGGTGGGGCTCCTGCCGACTTCGGCGGAGCAGTGGTCGCCCATGCCGCTCGCGCAGGCCGCGGGGCTCATGTGGGGCAAGCTGGGCGCCTGGATCCTGGGCGCCGGAGCGATGTGCGCCTTTCTCACCACCGGCAACGCCGGCATCCTGGCCGCCTCACGCACCTTGATGGCCATGGGCCAGGACGACCTGGTGCCGCCGGCCGTCGGAAAGGTCGGCTCCCGGCGCGGCATACCCACCCGTGCAGTTGTGCTGACAGCCGTGTTCATGATCGCGGTCATGCTCCTGCTGAAGCTGGAGCTGTTCGTGAAGGCCGCCTCCGCCATGATGATCATGCTGTTCATGTTCGAGATCGTGGCCCTTGTGCTCATGCGTGAGAGCCGCATTCCCACGTACCAGCCCACCTGGCGCGCGCCGCTGTATCCCTGGGTGCAGGTGCTGGGGTTGTGCGCCTACGGCTTCCTGCTGGTCGAACTGGGCACGCTGCCCCTGGCGGTGGCGGGAGTCATCGTCGGCGGAGCCGTTCTGTGGTACGTGTTCTACGCCCGGGTCAACGTGCTGAGGGAATCGGCGCTTGTGCGGCTGGCGGCCCGGCTGGCGCGGGCGGACTTCCGCGGCCACGACCTGGAGGCGGAGCTTTCCCGCGTGGCCCGGCTGCACGACGGCCGGCTGGAGGACCGCTTCGACCGCCTGATACAGGACTGCGAGGTGCTCGACCTGCAGGGGCCAACCGAGCGCGAGGAGGCGTTTCGGGTGATAGCGGAAGTGCTGGCGCGGCAGCTCGACATGCCGGCCGAAGAAATCCACGAGCGCCTACTGCAGCGAGAGGACCTCTCGCCCACTGTCGTGCGCCCGGGGCTGGCCATTCCGCACCTGATCCTGGGAGGGCTGGACCGCTTCGTAGTGATCCTGGTGCGTAGCAGGGAGGGCGTGGTGTTCGCCGAGGACCAACCCCCCGTGCATGCCATGTTCGTGATGGCGGCGCCCCCGGAGGAGCGGAACTTCTACCTGAAGGCCCTGATGGCCGTGGCCGAAATCGCCCAGGAGCCCGAGTTCGACCCCCGCTGGCGGGCTGCCGGCAGCAGGGAAGCACTGCGGGAGGTCGTACT
>JAWOCH010000251.1:0-7614 GCA_046483865.1 Candidatus Brocadiia bacterium
AGGGCGGCCTGGAATACACCGTGCTGAAGGGCGATGAGGTCTACATGAAGCTCAACGTGGTCTGCTGGGGCCCGAGCTGGAAGTGGTTCAGCCTGGGGGAAGGTGAGGTCCAGGACTCCGGGGGCCGACGCAGCTACCGGCAGGTCCGGAAGATCGGAGGCACCGACAAGGAGATCGCCCTGACCCATTCCTTCCGCCGGGGCGACGGCGGACAGGCCATACTCAGCTATGAACTGAGCGCACCGGAGGCGGCGGAGCTGACCCAGATCATCGTCAGCATCAAGCCGGGCGACCGTCTGTTCAGGCCCGGCAAGTGCACCGCGGTTATGGCCGACGGCACACGGAAGGCGGTTGATCTGCCCTTCGGGCGCGGACCGATAGGGGACGCCGTGGAGGCGCTGGTCTTCACCGACAGCGCGGGGGCGGAGGTCCAGGTCAACATCGCCCCTGCCCGCAACGTGTCCATGGACGGCGAGGCCCGTATCACGCTGGTAGGCAAGAAGATGGCAGCCGGCGAGACGCGCAGCACCCGCCTGACAGTGGACCTGCCCCAGAGCGCCCAGGTCCACACCAGCCGCGAGACCACCATACAGCGCAACGCGACCGAGGACTGGTTCCCCTACCCGACGGGCCCCGAGGGGGTGCCCATAGACCTGAGCTTCCTGAACAAAGACGCCGAGGGCAACTACGTGCCGGCGGGGGGGCATGGATTCCTGACCGCGGACGGCGACCGGCTGGTGTTCGAGGACGGCACGCCCGCGCGGTTCTGGGGCCTGAACGTTACGGCAGGAGCGGCTCTCAGCTCCCCCGAGCGGGCGGAGCAGATCGCGCGCCGGCTGGCCCGCCTGGGCCTCAACGTCGTCCGCTTCCACCACCTGGATAGCTGGGCCAATCCCATCATTGACTACGACCACCCCGACGGCACAACTCAGCACCTGGACCCCGAGTCCATGCGGCGGCTGGACAAGATCCTCTACGAGCTGAAGCGGCACGGCATATACGTCGTGCTCGATCCCTGGGTGCAGCGCTGCTTCAAGGAGGCCGACGGGGTGGAGGACTACGGGCACCTGGGCCAGCGCGGCAACTTCAACCTGCACCCTTACATCTACTTCGACGACCGCATGCAGGAGCTGATCCAGAAGCAGTGGCGCCAGGTCTGGACCCACGAGAACGAGTTCACCGGGCTGGCCTACAAAGACGACCCCGCCGTGATCATGACCGAAGTGATCAACGAGGGGCTGATGATCGGCCTGGACGGCGTCACCCAGCCCAACTACCGCCAGGAGGTGCTGGACCTCTACGAGCAGTGGGCCGAGGAGCACGACGGACTGCCGGCCCAGCAGGCCAACATCTTCGGCAAGAACTTCGGCGAGAACAACGTATCATTCCTGATGTGGCTGCACCGCCGGTTCTACGACAAGTCGCATGCGTTCTTCCGCCAGATCGGCGTGCGCATCCCCATCAACGCCACCAACTGGGCGCACTTCACCTGGGTGATGGCGGCACAGGCGGGCCAGGACTTCATGGACTGCCATCACTACTACGCCGGCAACCAGATAGGCCCCGGGCACGGCATGGGCGGCCTGTGGGTCAGCCATCCGCCGGGGCTGCCCGGCGCGCCGTTCGGCAAGATAGGCGGCTTCGCCGTCGCCGGGAAGCCTGTCGCCTCCAGTGAGTGCGGAAACAACCCGCCGAAGACCTACCGGGCAGCATACCAGTTCGGCCTGGCGGCGGTCGCCGCGCTCCAGGGATGGGACTGCTTCACCGGCTATGCCTTCAGCCAGAGCGGCCGCCCCCGCGACACACTCAGCGCCTTCGAGTGGGAGACCGACCCGGTCACGCTGGCCAGCGTGGCCGCAGGGGCACTTCTGTTCCGCCGTGGCGACGTAAGTCCGGCCGAGCAGACGGTCGTCCTCCGCCTGCCCGAGCAGGAGCTGTACAAGCTCCGCTGGCAGGACGGCGGCGCAAAGCAGCACTGGAACACCGCCGGCTTCAACGCCGCCCTCGAGCAGCACCGCGTGGTCGTCGAGCTGCCCGGCCAGTCCACCGAAGGCCTGGACCCGGCGCGCGTGCTCAGCCCCGAGGATTGCTGGCAGTACGAGCACCCGGGCACGGTGCTGGAGAGCGACACGGGGCAGCTATGGCGCGACTGGGAGCTGGGCGTGGGCACGCTGGACACCCCCCGGAGCCAGGCCGCCTACGGCAATCTGGGCAAGTCCGGGCGCGCGTGGGAGACCAGCGACTGCACCTTCGAGATCTCCACGCCGTTCGCCGTGGCCTTCCTCAGCAGTCTGACCGAGCAGCCCATTGCCGAGTCAGGCGACCTGCTGCTGGTGGCGGCCGCGCGCGCCGAGAACACGGGCATGGCCTTCAACATGGCCGGCACGGACGTCGTCGAGAAGGGCGGCCCGCCGGTCATCGCGGAGCCCGTGGTGGGTACGGTGCGCATCGAGACCTCGGCCGACGTGCTGCTGGTGCGCCCCATCATGGCCGACGGCAGCCCCGGCCCCGGAACGCCGATACCCGTGCAGGACGGCGCGGCCACCGTCGAGCTGAAGCCGTCCCATCGAACCATCTTCTACCGGATAGAAGCCCGGCGCTGAGGCAGTGATGCGCCTCAGGCCGAGCGCTGCCGCAGGGGCGGGCTGAGCTGCTCGGGCTCCTGCGGGCGGGGCTCGACGCCCTCCCGAAGGCGGTACAGGCGATCCTGCGCGGCATCCCGCTGTTGGCCGCTCAGGCCCCG
The DNA here is from genome assembly GCA_046483865.1 of Candidatus Brocadiia bacterium. GTDB lineage: Bacteria > Planctomycetota > Brocadiia > SM23-32 > SM23-32 > JAWOCH01. Next base: position 2,744 of record JAWOCH010000251.1, read on the forward strand.
GTTGAGGGCGTTCTGGTATGCCTGGAACGCGGCGCGCGAGTCGCCGGCCCGGTCATAGGAGACGCCCAGCAGGTACCACACGGCGGGGTCTTCGGTCTGGCGGGCGACCGTGCTGAGCGGTTCAGCCGCCTCCGCGTAGCGCCCCTGGCGGAATCGCGCCACGCCCAGGCCGTGGCGGGCCACGACGCTGCCGGGATAGTCGTGGCGGACCTTCTCGAACTCCCGCTCGGCGGCCTCGTCGTTGCCCTCGGCCAGGTAGGCGCGCCCCAGCCCCAGGTTCGCCAGCACGTAGCGCTCATCGCGCTCCAGCGATTCCCTGTATGCCTCCCTGGCCTGGTCGGTCAGGCCCAGTCCGAGCAGCGCGTCGCCCTTCAGGCGCCAGAACTGGGCCTGGTCCTCGCGGATGCCCAGGGCTTCGTTGGCCCCCTCGAGGGCCTGGTCGAAGCGCTTCTCGGACAGCGCCTTCAGCCCTTCGTCGTAGGGGGCGAACGCGCGGTCCACTTCGCGCAGGCGCTCCAGCCGGCTGCCCCAGCGGTCGGAGTAGACGCCGTCCCCCTGCACGTAGCGCGAGGCGATCTGCATCTGCTCGATCACCGACTGTATCTCCTCGACCCGGTTGTCGGTCATCGGATGGGTGGAGAGGTACTGGTCCAGGAACGAAGGCTCGTCCTCCCGGAAAGAGTTCAGCAGTTTCTGCATGGCGATGGCCTGCCGGGGGTCCCAGCCGGCCAGGGCCATGTAGTAGGCGCCCACCCGATCGGCCTGTCGCTCCTGCTCTCGGCTGTAGGACAGGCCCAGCAGCGCCACGCCCACCTTGCCCGCTCCCATGGCCAGCCCGGACGCCACCGAATCGCCCGCCGCGTAGTCGGCCACGCCCAGGGCCAGGGAGATCACCAGGTTGCGGCTCAGTTGCCGCGCCGAGTGCCCGGCGGCCACGTGGGCCAGCTCGTGTGCCATCACGGCGGCAAACTGAGCCTCGTTCTCCAGCCGGGCCAGGAAGCCGCGCGTGGCATAGACGTGCGCCGGGGTGGCGAATGCGTTGAGCACCGAGGTGTTCAGCATGGTGAACTCCATCGGCATCTGCGGCCGATGGCTGCACTCGTGCAGGCGCATCACCAGCGTGCCGAGGTAGCGGTTCAGCTCGGGGTCGTGGTATTCGCCGTCGTACATGAACACCACGTTGGGATGGTTGCTGTGGCCGAGCGCGACCTCATCGTCCTCGGTCAACAGCATGAACTCCGCCCGTCCGGTGACCGGGCTGGTGCGGCATCCGGCCAGGCAGAGGACGAGCAGAAGCGCCAGGACGAGCGCCCGCCGGCGCCCCCCGGCCCTCCGCGCTGTTGCACCGTGAGCGCCCATGTTATTGCTCCACGATGACGTAGTCCGCCTCACCGTACCTCCTCCCCGGTTGGGTAGGCGCGGCGTCCCCGCCGCGCCAGGTCCGGCGGGGACGCCGGACCTACCCTCTTCAAGCCATCTCCTACTGCTCCACGATGACGTAGTCCGGCTCACCGGCGTCCGGGTCCTGATAGTCCAGATGCTGCTCGATCTGCTGGAGCGACGGCTGGTCGGGCGGCGGGATCTCGACGATGTGGCGGCTGATACCGCAGCCAGCGCTCAGCAACAGGAAGATGAGCCCCAGTATAAGCCGTCCCACGCGCATCGTGTCGGCTCCCCCGCGTGCAGCTCTTCCCGGGCGCCCCCGCGCCCGTGATGCCTTCAGCATAGCGCCCGCCGGCGCCGGTGGCAAGCTCCGCCCGGCCCAATCGGTGGACATTTCGCCCAGGGCCCATTACGCTGGAAGGGGCCTCATTTCAGACTTCAGATTTCAGACTTCAGACTTCCAACGCCCCCATGGCGACCCACGCCACCGACCACATCACGGCCGGACTGACCCCCGCCCAGCGGGAGGCTGTGACCTACGGCGAGGGGCCGTTGCTGGTGGTGGCCGGGGCGGGCAGCGGCAAGACGCGCGTCATCACCCGACGCATCGCTTACTTGCTGGCCGGCGGCGTGCCGTCGGACCGCATGGTCGCGCTGACCTTCACCAACAAGGCGGGCGACGAGATGCGCCGACGCGTCGAGGCGCTGGTCGGCGAGGGCGTCTACGTGACGACCTTCCACAGCTACTGCGCCCGCCTGCTGCGCCGCGAGATCGGCGCCATCGGACGCGACGCCGGCTACACCATCTACGACCGGGCCGACTCCCTGCGCATAGCCCGCCGGCTGGTCAAGGACATGGAGCTGGACACGGCCACCTACCGCCCGCGCGACGTGGTGGACTACATCGGGCTGAAGAAGGATCACGTGATCGGGCCGGAACAGTGCTCCGAGCAGGCCCTGAGCATCGAGGAGCAGACCCTGGCGGCGATCTACGAGCGCTACGAGGAAGCCCTGACGGAGAACAACGCGCTGGACTTCGACGACCTGCTGCTGAAGACGCTGGAGGTGTTCCGCACGCGCCCGGAGGTCCTGCAAGACTACCAGCAGGCCTACCTGCACGTGCTGGTGGACGAATACCAGGACACCAACCTGCCGCAGCATCTGATAGCCCGCGCGCTCCAGGGCAAGCACCGCAACATCACGGCGGTGGGCGACCCCGATCAGATGATTTATAGCTGGCGCGGCGCGCGGCTGGAGAACCTGCTGGAGTTCGAGGAGGACTTCCCCGGCACGCACATCGTGAAGCTCGAACGCAACTACCGCAGCACGGCCAACATACTGGGCGCCGCCGGCGCCTGCATCGCAGAGAACGAGCTGCGGCATGAGAAGACACTGCGCACCGAACAGGGGCCGGGGGAGCCGGTGGTCGTCCGCGAGTTTGCCGACCCCTACGACGAGGGCCGCTGGGTGGCCAAGACCGTCGAGGACCTGGTCCAGGACGGCATCTCGCCGTCGGAGGCGGCCGTCTTCTATCGCACCAAGCAGCAGTCGCTGCCGCTGGAGGATGCCTTCGCCACGCTCAGCCTGCCCCACCAGGTGGTGGACAGCGTGGGGTTCTTCGACCGGAGGGCAGTCAAGGACCTGCGCGGCTACCTGCAATTGCTGGTCAACCCGCGCGACGACGAGGCGTGCCTGCGGGTGATCAACACGCCCCGCCGCGGCATCGGCGCCCGGACGGTGGAGAAGCTTCGCGCGGGGGCGGAGGCGTTGCGGATCAGCCTGCTGGAAACGGTGCGACGGGCGGAGGAATTGCCCGCCCTCGACAGTCGGGCAACGGCCGCCGTGGCCGGCTTCTGGAATCTGTTCGAGCGGCTGCGGGCGTTGGAGCCCGACGGCGTCGGGGACCTGCTGAAGGAAGTGCTGGAGCAGACCGGGTACCTGGAGAGCTACCCGCCCGAGGAGCGCCAGGACGCGCAGGAAGTGGTGGACATGCTGCTGGGCTACGCCCGGGAGTACGACCGGCAGCATCCGGACGGCGACCTGATGGGATTCCTCGAGCAGGCGGCGCTGGTCAGCGACGTGGACGGCTGGAACGCGCAGGCGGAGGCCGTCCCCTTCATGACGCTCCACTCGGCGAAGGGGCTGGAGTTCGACGCGGTGTTCATCGTGGGCGCGGAGGAGGACCTGCTGCCCCATCGGCGGGCGCTGGACGACGTGGTGCACGGAGGCGAGCACGCGGCCCTGGAGGAGGAGCGGCGACTCTTCTACGTGGGCATGACGCGGGCGCGCGAGCGGCTGTTCATCACCCACGCCCGCCAGCGCACCGTGCAGGGGCGCCAGCAGATGGCGGCGCCGTCGCGCTTCCTGGGCGAGCTGCCGGAGGACGGCGTCGAGCGGCACCGGGCACGTGCGGCAGTGGGGACCGCCGCCGGGTTCCGGGAGGAGATGGACCGCGTGCTGCGCCGCAAGGGGACGCTCCTGCGCGTGCTGGAGGGCGGCGACGACGGCCTGGCGCCTGGCGCGCGCGTGCGCCATCGGCAGTACGGCGAAGGGCGCGTGCTGGAAGCCACGCCGCTGGCGGCCGGGGGATACGTGGTGCGCGTCGATTTCGCCGAAGAGGGCCCGATGTCGCTGGTGGTCTCAGCGAACGACGTGGCGTTCGAGTAAGCGGAAGGCGGCCACGACGGAGCGTGGCCCTCCAGGGCCCTGCCTCCGGCGGACGGAGATGCTTCGTGCCGTGGCGGGACGCGCACGCCACACGGACGGCGCGCAAGCTCTGTCGCGTCGCGCTGCCCTTGAGGCGCGTCAACGCAACCGGGGCGCCGTCTGAAACACGGTGGACGAACCCAGCATCAGCGCGCCCAACGCGATGGCGGCGGCCAGGGCAGAGGTGTCCGCCAGCCGCGTGCGGGGCACTGTCTCCAGGGCCTCTCTGGGTTTCTTCTCCAGCTCGTCAAAGGTGCCGAAGGCCCGCCCCAGGGCCGCCGTGTCGTCGGCGCGCAGGTAGCTCCCGCCGGTCGTCTCCGCCAGAGCGCGCAGCGCCTCCTCGCGGAGGGGGTAGTCCTTGGTGACAAGTTTCGTGCGCCCCGAGGGCATCCGTGCCGGCACGGGCACCGGTCCCTCGGAGCCGACGCCGACGGCATGAATGGTCACGCCGCGGGCCGCCGCGGCGCGCGCGGCCTCCAGCGGCGTCGTCCGGCCCGCCGTCTGGCCCCCGTCGCTCAGCAGCACCAGGGCGCCGCCTTCGGCCAGCCGGGCCACGGCCAGCGCAACCCCGTCGCCGAGCGCGGTCCGCTTCCCGAGCATCTCCGGCTGCGCGTAGCTCAGGAGTTGCCGCGCGACCTGTCGGTCGAACGTCAGGGGACATTGCGTGGCCGCGCGCGCGCCGAACACGACGATGCCGATTCGGTCGCCGTCGCGCCGGCCGATGAAGCGGTCGGCGAAGCGCACGGCGGCTTCCAGCCGCGGCGCGCCCCGCCCGCCGAGCC
>JAWOCH010000020.1:0-3063 GCA_046483865.1 Candidatus Brocadiia bacterium
CAGGTGCTCCAGGCCTGGATGATCAGTCAGATCCCGGGTGGGGCGGACGGTCTGGACCAGTTGATCTGTGATGGCAAGACGCTGCGGGGCTCAGCCATCCAGACCGAAGATGGCAATCACCGGTTCGTCGCCCAGGTCACGGTCTACGCCCGGGGGGCCCTTGGCATCGCCCTGGCTCAGAAGGCCTACGACACCCATGAATCGAGCGAGCGAACCGCCATCAAAGAGCTGCTGAGCACCCTGGATCTGGACGGCGTTCTGATCCAGGCCGATGCGCTCCATACAACGCAGGCGTTTTTCGCTGGTGCTACGGCTTCGAAGAAGACTGCGTCCACGCCCAGGGGGCCGACGTGCTCCTGACCGTGAAAGCCAACCAGAAGACCCTCTACCGCCAGATCGGTTGCCAGTTCCAGGGCAAGCGCAAGAATCTATTCACCGCAACGGATCACGAGAAGCGCCCCGGTCGCGACACCATCTGGGAGCTACGGGCCAGGGAGGCACCGGAGCACATCAAAGCCAACTGGCCGGGCACCGCCTGGATCGTGGAGGTCATCACCGACATGATGACGCGCAAGGGCAAGAGCAACGTCAGGCGGCATCTGTTCCTGACCAGTGTGCGCACCAAGCCAGACGGCCTGCTGCGTCTGATCCGACAGCTCTGGAGCATTGAGAATGAGTGGCACTGGGCACGCGATGCCAAGTTGGGTGAGCACGCGCACCCCTACGCCAACCGAATCGGTGCGCCGGTGTTCTCCTTCCTGCGGACAATCGTGATGAACCTGCAGCACCGTGACGGCTACCGCTCCATTCGCTAGGGGTTGCGCGAGCTCGCCTACGACATCCCAGGGATGCTGGCACTTGGAAGCGTGTCAACGGCACACTAGCGACTGGCTGAGCAAACTTTTAGGCAGCCCTGCGCCATGAGCGGCTCGCAGTGCTGCGCCGCCAGCTGGCAGAACTGAATGCCAGAGGCCGACAGATGGCTCCCTGCTCACCCGAACGCGATGCCCTACTGAAGGAGTGGGCACGGGTCCATGCGGCGGTGCTGGCCCTGGCCGAGGAGCTGGAGGGCGAGGGATAGCCGCCCGGTACCCCTCGCCTGGCCTCCGCCCCTCAGGTCATCAGGTCGTCCATCAGCGCATCCGGCAGCCGCGGCGCCGCCAGGGTTTCTGCCTCGCTGACGAGGACGCTCTTGGTGAGGCTGGAGTCCAGCAGCACCGAGTAGTGGCGGGAGCAGTGCTCGATGATCTCGGCCTTGGTCATGGCCGCGAAGTCGGGGACTTCCGGCGCCGGCGTGGCCTCAGGAGCTGGCGGTTCGGCGGGCTGAGGTGATTCCTCCACCGCCTCCCCACCCGGTTGCTCGGGGTCGGGAGGTACCGGGCCCGGGTCGGCCGTCTCCGGCAGCACTGGCTGTTGCGCCTCCAGATCAGGAGCCGCTTCTAGCCCCGGATCCGGCTCCAGTTCTGGTCCCTCAGGTTCCGGGCCCTGCTCCCCAGGCTGTTCTGGTTCACCGGGCTGCCCCGGCTCCACCACTGCCGGCAGGACCGGTGTCAGCACCTCCCACCCCAGAGCGCGCCAGCCGGCCAGGTGCACCGGCCAGATCGAGCGGGTCTCGCCGCCCTTGCCGATCAGCAGCCGGGTCGGCAGCAGATCCAGCCGCGCGCCAGCACCACCGGCGCTGCCAGCAGGCTCCTCGGGCTGCAGCACCGGGCGGTGCTCGCCGCCGGGCGGGTTGGGTCTTGTGATCTGGCTGTCGCGGTCCAGGGGCGGCAGCAGATCCAGCGGCAGGGCATCAGGCGTCGGCTCGGGCCGCGCGTCAGGTCGTTGGGTCATCGCTCCACCTCACAGACCATGGAAGGCGGTGAGGCCCACGAACATCCCCTCCGGGGTGTCGGGCGAGACCGTGGCGCGGGCCAGGCGAAAGCACGGCGGCACGGCGCTGCCGGCATCGGCCGGATCGGGCTGCAGGTCGTGGCCGCTGATGGTGGTCTCCACCTTCCCGCCGGCAGCGGGGATGGCCACGGCCGCGGTGCTGATCCAGGTGCCGGCATTGCCGTCGGGGAGCAGTGGCGCCAGCTCGAGGCTCACGGTCACCGCCTCGCTGTGGCCCGGGTGGGAGGCCACCAGGGAGAAGGACACGCTGGTGTCGAGATCGGTGCCGAGGTTCACGACCTCACCGCTTGTGCGGATGTGCTCGTAGCAGTCGGTGGCGGAGTGGTTGATCCAGCCCACGAGCACAGTCTGTGCATCGAGCAGCCGGGTGGCAGAGGACGTCATTGGTGGGGTTGCAGAGAGCAGAAGGTCAGGGGTGAGCAGAGAAGTAGCCGTGGGCCTGATGGCAGGGGTGCGCGCTGGCAGGAAGCAGCTGCGGCGCCAGCCGTCAGGGCAGCACCAGCGGCATCGGGGCGACGTTGAACAGGCGTGCCGCCGCCTTGCGGTTGCAGACGGCAAAGCCCACGTACCAATCCACCCGCGTGCGGAACACCGGCGCGTCGTGCACCTCGCCGAAGTCCCGCACCGAGATGCCGTAGCGACCCTCGAACGGGCCCTGCAGACCGCAGACCGCCGCATCGCCCAGCACGCAGCAGTAGAGGGAGGTGGTGCCTGCGGCCTCGTCGTAGCCGAGCACCGCGTTGCCCTCGGCGTCCTCCTCCACCAGCAGGATCTCCACCCCCTCGAAGTAGTGGCGGGCGTCGATCACCTCGTAGAGGTCGCCGCCGGCCTGGCGGGAGGCGGTGCTGATCTGGCGCCGGGCGGCCTTGCTGGCGATCAGCACCTTCTCCCCGCCGTAGCCGATCACGCTGTCGGTGAGCGCCTCCAGGGCGAGCAGGTTGAGGACGCCGCCGCCGTTGTCGATCGTCTGGGCCTCACCCGGCACCAGCCGCTTGCTCAGCCCGTTGAACGCCCGCGGATCAAAGCTGTCGTCGCCGTTGATGATCGCCGCCTCCAGCGTCAGGCGCATCGAGCGCACCTTCATCTCGGTCTGGGCGGCTCTGGCCTCGGGGCCCTGCAGGTCCACGATCGAGCGGTCCACATCGAGGTCGCCACCAAAGAGGTGCACGA
>JAWOCH010000271.1:0-9807 GCA_046483865.1 Candidatus Brocadiia bacterium
AGCTCGGCGGCCAGCATCCGTCGCGCCTCCTTCTGCCTTTTCGTCATCCTGGTAGCCATGCCAGGAGCATAACCGACTATAGCTGGTGCGTACAAGGGTCAATAGTGTACTTGTCGGCCGGTGGTCGCCAACCTGTCGGAGGCCACGGCGGCCACGGCGGCCGGTGGACCATCGAGCCATCGCGCTCGAACCAGCCATCGTCGACCATTACCTTACAGGCATTGATCTTCTCATGAGCCCAGAAGCTCACGTAGAAATGCACGGTGAGATCGCCCGGGGTCGGAGATTCCATTGCTGCCTCGGCTACGAGCCAGCACTTACGCTCCACAGTATTCGCAGCGCCCTCAAAAGCACGCGACCAATCCCAACACAGGTATCCGCCAACGTTATCTCCGCTGATGTTGGTGCCCCGCCCGTAGTTGTAGTTCCAGGTATTCTCAAGCGCCAGAACGATCTTGGCGGCTTCTTCTCTGCACCTTTGCCGGTCACAGCCGTTCTCACATCCGTGCACACACTCCTGCTTATCGCACAGGTCAGCCAGATCCGACACAGACACCCGGAAAGGCGGGGCCCCGCTATCTGTCCCGTACGGGTCCAGGGAGTTCGGCACGAAGTAGGCTACGTAGAGCGACAAGCCATCCACGTATCCTTTGCCGTCCCGCGCGACAAAGCGTCCCAACTCAACATCGTAGAAGCGGCTGCGATACTGCATCAGACCAGATTCTACATCCTGCCTCCTCGCGGTGAAGGCGTAGGGGTTCTCTACGTCGGAGAGGCCGTCCGAGTCATCGCTGCCGTCAGCGTCCAGGACGGTGGCTCCTCCGTAGGAGTCGTAGCGGTAGCGTTCGACGACGTTCTCGCTGGTGTCGCTCAGAGCGTAGATGCTGTAGAGGGTATTGGAATGATACCAGACTACTTCGTCTGAGTCGCCGAAGTCGTCGTCGGCATTCAGATCGCGTTCTTGTCGTGCTACGGCGTCAATGTAGCCGGGAGAGTACACGAACCGGGCCACGAGACTGCCTGATCCGTCGCGCTCCTCCAGGCACTGCCACGCACTTTGCCCGCCCCAGGCGAAACGGGTGGTCCCGTTCAGGTCGCCCTTGTTGGTGACCTCCTTGACCACGCGGCGGTTGTTGGCATCGTAGGTGTATTCGGCGATGGTCGTCCACGTGCCGGACTGCTTCTCCTGGACCTCGATGAGGCGATTGCGGTAGTCCCAGGTGTATTTGTGGTCGCCGTCGCTGTCGCCATCCTGCGTCAGATTCCCGGCGTTGTCGTAGGTGAGATCTATCTGCGAGCCGCCGCTCGGGGTGCGGGCGGTCAGTTCGTTCACTGAGTTGTGCGTCCTGGTCTCGGTTGAGCTGTCTATGGTTGTGTCGTCCCAGTTGTGCTTCGCATGGGTTCGCACCCTCGCTTCGCTCAGGGCTGCGGGGCTACGCCCCTCGCCGACCTCCGCCTCGCCGGCTCCGGTTGCCCAGGGGGTTTAAGGTCCACGTTTGTGTCCTGGTGGGACTGGCGATGTCGTCTTTCGCTTGGTTGAGCTGACCCGGCACCGGCGACTGCAGTCGTAGCCTGGTGTGAGAGACGTTTCACTCCTCCTGCGTGTGGTCGCGAGCTGGCGGCATGTACCACATGGGCCACCAACTCCCTCGCCTCAGAAGGTGTTCCTTGCCGGTCTTGAGGTCGTAAATGTGGATTCCCTCGACGGGCAGCGTCCACCACCAGTCATACTCCCTTATGTACGCAAGCTGGCGTGGGCCTACAAAGGTCAAAGTGGCCTCGGGCCAGCCCCATGCAGACCTGAGGATCTTGTTGAGCCCCTCAACCTTCAACTCAGTGGCCGCCTCGCCCCCGGGCAGACGCACGATACCGGTGCGGTTCCCATCGAGGGTGGCGCATAGCCTCCCGTCCGGAGAGATACCGACAATGCTCTCTTCCAGCCTGCAGACAAGCGCTATGGCACCCGTCTCCGGGTTCAGCGCATAGAGCTCATTGTGCGCAAAGGCGCCCGGCACGTACACCGTTCCATCTGGCAGGATACACGGGGCGCCAAACGAAGCGCAATACGCCGGATCTGACAGCCGCGTCAGGCCGCCATCGGGGAGGTCATACCGGTACAGGGCCTCCTCCGTACTCAAGAGCAGGTAACGGCCATCGGGAGAGATGTCCATGTCGACGCCATGTAGGCGCCGGTACTTCATCTGGCACAGCGCCTCGAACTCTCCCGTGGAGCCGTGCAGCGAGACAATCTGAGCCGTGCCAGAGCCGGTGGTAAGGCCTTCCTCGGTGACATGCCAGCAGTAGTACCGATCCCGATGCCAGTCGTAGACGGAACTCCCCAGAGTGCCAGGGAACCCCGCGCACGGTATGAACTGCTCATGGCCCGGGCCGAGGGGGATGCGCGCAAGGTCCGATTGCTGGATCTGGACAGGTCCCGCCGTCCCGTAGGTATGCACCCCCACTATGTAGCCCTTTCCGCCGGGCAGCGGCCATCCGCGTCTGACGTAGCAGCCGGAGAGTAAAAGCACCACGATGACCAAGCTCGACCTGAGCGCTCTACCACGCATCCTTCTCGCCCTCCGTCGTTAGATCCTCCGTTCCGTTGGCACCGCGCGCCGCCATGACCCATGGTGTGTCAGGGGTCGCACAGGCCGTTCATCCCCCAGTTGAGCACCGAAGTGTCCAGTCCTCCCTTCTCGGCGGCCCTTTTTGCCCAGCTGCAGCAGTTGTTGAAACACCAGTTATACTTACCAAGCGGAGTGCTCACTACTGCCTCGTGGGCCGCGCTCTCTGTGACCATGTTCCCGGGAGGAGCGATAGCTTGGTGGAATACTTCCGGCTCTTTGGACTCGTGCGGCGGGTCCGGGACCCACATGAACTTCACGCACCTGTGCTTCACCTCGGCCTTCGGGCGCCGGTTGTCTGGTGGCTCAGGGCGAGGGGAGGGCTCTGGCGGAGCGCTACGCTGGCTTGGTTTTCCCCATAGGACGCCGGAGATGGTAGGCCCGCCACCTGGTCCCACCTCGTGCTCGCAGTAGAAAGCTACCATCCAGAGCTTTGCTCTGCCGTTCTGGTCTAGCTCGCATTCGGTGTCCAGCCAAGCGATGACGATGGAACAGTGCGTGGTCAGCTTACCGAAGGGGCCACTGACCTGTGAATCGCGAACCGCCAAGTAGGCATCTTGGCCACCCGCGTCTATCCATCCCGTCGGCTGGTCTGCCGCGTAAACGTAGAGTGCATGGCCATCTACGTAACCAGCAGGGTCGCGGGAGATGAAACGGCCGAGCGCTACCGAGTACTGCCGGTTGCGGTAGTACATGAGGTCGGATTCGAGGTCGAGCCTTCTGGCGGTGAAGGCGTACGGGTTCTCGACATCCGACAGGCCGTCGGAATCCGCGCTGCCGTCGGGGTCGAGGACGGTGGCGGCGCCATACGCATCATACCGGTAACGTTCAGTGACACTCTGGCTCGAATCGCTGACCGCGTAGACGCTGTAGAGGGTGTTGGAGTGGTACCAGACCACTTCGTTCGTGTCGCTGAAGTCGTCATCGCCGTTCAGGTCACGTTCTTGACGAGCCGGGGAGTCTATATAGCCGGGCGAGGAGGTGAAGCGGGCCACGAGATCGCCCGAACTGTCTCGCTCCTCCAGGCACTGCCAGTCGCCCTGACCACCCCAGACGAAACGGGTGGTCCCGTTCAGGTCGCCCTTGTTGGTGACCTCTTTGACGACGCGGCGGTTCTTGGCATCGTAGGTGTATTCGGCGATGGTGGTCCAGGTGCCGGACTGCTTCTCCTGGACCTCGATGAGGCGATTCCGATAGTCCCACACGTACTTGTGGTCGCCATCGTCGTCGCCGTCCTGGGTGAGATTCCCGGCGTCGTCGTAGGTCAGGTCGATGGCGGGGTTCTGGCCGACGGTGCGCTGGGTCAGTTCATTCACATCGTTATGCGTGCGCGTTTCGGTGACCGAGTCCAGCACGGTTTGGTCCCAGTTACCGAGCGGGTCTAAGGTCCACGTCTGGGAACGCGTGGGGCTGGCGATGTCGTCCTTGTTGGCGTTGAGCTGGCCGCGCTCGAAGCTGGTCAGGCGGTAGACGCCGTCGTAGTCGTAGAGCTCGCTTTCTGTCGCGTCGTGCAGCGCCTCCTGGTACTTCTTGTTACCCACCCGGTCGTAGTCGTGCGACCAGCCGGCCAGCAGCGTGCCGCTCGAGTCCTTCCAGCGGTGGTTCTTGATCCGGCCGAAGGTGTCGTATCCGTAGCCGGACAGGTTCGCGCCGGAGTCGTTCAGATGCGTCAGGTAGGCCCCGCTGTGGTATTCGCGCTTCTCCAGGAGCTGCCCCTTCCAGGTGTCGGTGACCAAGTCGTAGGAGCCGGCCGTGACCACCGTGCGCCGTCCGAGGGCGTCGTAGGTAGAGCTGAGGGTCACCGTCCGGAGCCGACCCAGTGAAACTGGCCGTCCCACGTGGCACCGTGTTCCTCGAGGAAGCGCGCCACCTTGCGCGTCCCGAACTCCTTCGCATGCGAGAGCGGCGTGTTGCCCAGCTCATCTACCGTGTTCACGTCTGCCCCGGCTCTTAGCAGGATCTCGGCAATCCGTGTTGTTTCGGACTCAGCCGCCCAGTGAAGTGGGGTCCTGCCCATCCTGTCGCGCAGGTTCACCGGATGGCCGAACTCCAACAGCAGTTCCACCATCCCTGCTTGATCGTAAGCCGCCGCTACATGAAGAGGCGTCTGCCCCCCGCCACACCGCGCAGTCGGATCCGCCCCGAGTTCAAGCAGGATCCGGGTAGCCTCCACGGCACCTTCCTCGGCGAGGCGGCAGAGCGGCAAGGGGCTCAAGTTACTGGCGGGCGCATCCGGATCCGCGCCGGCCTCGACAAGCTTCTCCGCTACGGCGCGGTGACCGTACATCGCCGCGAGAACAAGAGGAGAACGTGTCATGGGATCGTCCGGCTGCAATGCCGCGCCTCTTTCCAGCAGCCGCACCACGACCCTCATCTGGCCATTGGCGGCGGCGGTTTGCAGTTTGGTCCAGCCAGCTCGCTCCACGCGACCCCCGCCGGCGCGCAACAGTCGTCTGAGGCTCACATTACTTGACGGCGCGCGTTCGAGCGGCGTTGCTCCGCTGGCGTCCCGAGCGTTCAGTTCGGCGCCATGGTCAAGCAGAACCCTCGCCACCCCGGCCTGGCCGTTGGCGGCTGCAACGTGCAGCGCGCTCTCGCCCATCTCCTTCTGGGCATTGACCTCCGCGCCCGCTTCCAGCAGCAGCTCGGCTACAGCCGAGTGACCCTCTTCCGCTGCCAGATGCAATGCTGTGGCTCTTTCTTCGTCTTGCGCTTGGAGTTCGGCGCCGTGGGACAGAAGCAAACGCACCGTGGCCGCGTGTCCGCCGGCTGCTGCCATGTGCAGGGGCGTACGCCCCGCAAGGCCCCTAGCATTGGGGTCGGATTCCTGCTGGAGCAGCGCTTTGGCCGTCTCAAGCTTGCCGAAACGAGCGGCCCAGTGCAACGGTGTCCCAAAAGGGTTCATCCGCTGGAACACCGACTGCGGATTGTGCTGCAGCGCTTCCTCCAGGGCCTCCACATCACCCATGCCCGCCGCGCTGTATGCGTCATGCTCCGCGCCGTTAGCCAGAAGGTAACGTGCCGCCTCTCGATGCCCGAGGACCAGAGCGTAGTGCAGCGGCGGCGTCTGCTCCGCATCTCCCGCGCCCGGATCGGCCCCGCCGTCCAGAAGCACCTGTGCCAACTGCAGGTCCGCTCTAGCCACGGCCACGTGCAGAGGGGTCAAGCCGTCGGCGCCGGATCGGACGTTCGGATCAGCGCCTCGCGCCAGGAGCAGGTCGGCCACCTTGGGCTGGCCCTCCATCGCAGCCATGTGCAGCAGCGTGAACTGGTGGAGCATCCCGCGCGTGCTGCGGAACTGCTTGTGCAGAAGACGCGGATGCTCATCCAGCTTCAGCGACAACGCGAGGGTGTCGCCCTGCCTCACAAGCGGCCGGAGGTCGCCCGCAAGTGGCTCCGGCCGCCGGGAGCAGTGCAGACACAACAGCGCCAGCAGCGCGACGGCCAGCAGTTGGCCCGCCTCTTGTGGGCTGACGGCCCATCTTGGTCTCTGGAGTGATGCGCTCATGGGTCATGCTCCTTGCCACAGCCACGGTGACGGGTGCCAAGTGCCGTCGTAACCGTGAAGCTCGCCTCTGGTCGAGTCGTGCACGGCCTCCTGATGCAGCTTACTGCCCACGCGGTCGTGATCGTGGCTCCACCCGGCCAGCAGGAACGGGTCGTCCGTGTCAGTCACCCTGCACGGTGGCACCGTGTTCCTCAAGGAATCGAGCCATGTCGGCCGTGCCGAACTCCCTGGCATGCCAGAGCGGAGTGGTCCCGAACCCGTCTACCGCGTTCACGTCTGCCCCGGCTTCTAACAGAATCTCAGCCATCCGTGTTGTTGTGGACTCAGCTGCCCAGTGAAGTGGGGTTTTTCCGCGCGCATCACGCGCGTTCACCGGGTGGTCGAACTCCAGCAGGAGTTGCGCCACTTCTGCTTCGCTGTACTTAGCCGCCAGATGAAGTGGCGTTCTTCCGTTGCGACATTCTGCCGCTGGCTCGGCGCCCAACTCAAGCAGGATACGACAGGCCTCAACGGCACCCCGCGCTGCCAGGAAGCACAGCGGTGCGTCACCCGCCGGGGAATCCAGGTCTGCGCCAGCCCCGACGAGTGCCTCCGCCGCCGCCTGGTGCCCGTGCATGGCTGCCAGTAGAAGCGGCCTCTCAGCCCGATCGCCCTTCGCAAGCAGACCCGGGTCCTCTGCCAGGAGCACTTCGATCATGTCCACATCCCCGCGGGCGGCTGCTGTCTGCAGTTCGGTCCAACTCTCACGTACGCCACGGGCCCCAACCTCGGTGAGCATCATCCTGAGCTCTCGGTGTCCCGGTGGCACGCGGTGGCGCGGGGTTCTGCGGTTGTTGTCACGGATATTGACATCGGCTCCGCGCTTCAGGAGGGTCCGCACAATCTCGATCCGGGCGTGCTGAGCTGCCAGGTGCAGAGGCGTCTCACCTTGCTCGTTGACGGCGTCGATCTGGGTGCCTGGTTGGGCCAGCATCTGGGCCACTTCGGCGGCGCCGTGGCGTGCGGCCAGATGCAGTGGGGTTGCGCCACGTGAATCCGCAACGTTCACTTCCGCACCGCGGCTTTTGAGTAGCCACAGGAGGGCCCTGTCTCCCCTTTCTGCGGCTGCGTGCAGGGGCGTCCGGCCGTGAACATCTTCCGCGTTCGGGTCGGCCCCCCGTTTCAGGAGGGACTTCGTCGCCTCCAACTGCCCGCCCCGGACGGCCAGGTGTAGCAAGGTGGCGCCGCGCCGTGCAAGCTGGGCGCCCTGGAAGTGCTGCCGGAGCAGGTGCGGGTGCTGGTCCAGCATCTGCTTGAGCACGTCCGTGTCGCCGTTTCGGGCCGCACGCACTGCCTTCGCCGCCGCGACCTCGAGCCGCCGGGAGCAGTGCAGACACGACAGCGCCAGCAGCGCGACGGCCAGCAGTCGGCCCGCCTCTTGCGGGCTGACGGCCCATCTTGATCTCTGGAGTGATGCGCTCATGGATCAAGCTCCTTGCCACGGCCGGAGGCACCGACGCACCGGGGCGCGGCGGCGGGAGGCTACCTCTGTCCGTGCCATCCGCGTATACGACGCGCCGCTTTCTCGTGGCCGCCCTGCTGTGCCAGCTCTGCGGGGGTGATGTCGTCCGGGCCTCTGGCGTCCGGGTTTGCGCCTGCTTCCAGGAGCATCCGAACCAGTTCAACATCGCCGGATACCGCTGCCCGGTGGAGCGGCGCAAGCCCTGTGGCGTCCTTCGCGCGGGCATCCGCGCCGTGCGCCAGCAGGACGGAGGCCACCTCCCGGTAATGCAGGATGCAGGCTTGGGACAGCGGGGGCAGGCCCAGAAAGTCCGTAGCGTTGGGGTCCGCCCCATGCTCGAGGAGTATCCGGGTGATTCCGGGCATGTTGGAGGTAACGGCGTCTTCCAGGGGGCTCAAGGCCCAGAACCTTGGATCGGACGGATCGGCACCGTGGTCCAGCGCCAGCCTCACAAGCTCGTGGTCGCCCTGGCTGACAGCGCGCGGCAGGAGCAGTGCAGCAGCGTGCTGGAATGGCACGCAATACGCCAGCAACAGACCTGCCGACAGGAAGAGCACGACCACCATGGCAGCGCAGCGCATTCGCTCCCACAGGGAGCCGTTCATGATCACCCCTGCGGCCGCCGCCAGGCTGCACAACGGAAGAATGGTCCAGCGGTGCCTGACAAGCCCTGAGAGCAGCGGCACCCAGGCGACGAACAGTGCCCCGGAGACAGCGAGAAGAACCAGCAGCATGCCGATGCGCTGGACCCACGTCACGTCTTCCGCGGTGCTGCCCAGCGAGTGGCGGAACCTGCGCAGCCGCGCGGCCAGGTCGGATAGAAACCTGGACCGTTCAACCAACTCGGCTACTTTGTCCTTGGCGCTCTGCACGTCAGCTCCCACTGAGAGCATACTGCCGTCTCGCACGGCCCCGCTGCCTCGGCCAGGAGGGCCGCCGCTCTGGCCAGGAGGAGCCGCCCGGCCCAAGACTCAGTGAACCGCTCCACCTGACTTTCCCTGAGCCGCCGCCATGATACCATATGTTCCGGCAGAACCGTAGCAGTTCTCGTCGCCACAGAGAGGAACGACCTGTGAGCCACAGATCAACACGGATCAAAGGCGAGGGGCTATGGGCCGTCTGTGGCCGGACTGCCTCTGCAATCTGTGGCCCCACAGCCGTTGCCGTGCCGTTCCGCCGCGGCAGCGCGTCAGTCCTCTCCGCCGGCACGGCGGATCCTGGCCAGTGCGTCCTGCAGTTGCCAGTAGGCCTCCGGCACTAACGGCAGCCTTCTGTAATGGCCAGCCGGCGGCGGCCCCTGCGCCGTGGCGCTTCCAAACTGGCTGATCGCCTCCAGGTTGCCCCAGCGACGCACCTTCGGCTCGACCGCCTCAAGGGCAGGGATCGCTATTCTGGCAGCGGGGCCGATGGCGACAAGCGTCTCCAGCTGCTCGCCGCGGAACCAAGATAGTCCCTCCTGTTCGAGCAGCGCCGTCAGAGACTCCGCCGCTGGCGCGGCGCGGCGACCGAATCGCCCCAACGCCACAACCGCACCGCGTTGGACCCGCTCGGATTCATCCGACAGGCGCGCGGTAAGTGCCGCAACGGCGCGTTGATCGCGATCGGGATTTGCGCCCAGCCCGAGGACCGCTCCGCTCCGCGTTTCCTCGTCGGGACTGGACACCGCTTCCAGCAGCCGCGCGATGACCCTGGGGTCGTCCGACTCGAGCATGCCCAGCGCGTGCAGAGCAGCGCGGCGCACCTGCGAGTGGTCGGACTCGGTGGCCTGCAAGATCGTCAGCAGGACACGTTCATCGTCTCGAGCGAGACGTCCCAACGCCTTCAGACACGCACCACGGGTCTCGGGGTGGAGGTCCAGCTCCAGAACGCGCAGCAGTCGGGGAACGATGTAGGTGCGGTCCGCCTCGAGGTGACCCAGAGTCCGAAGGGCCTCAGATCTCACAATCTCGACTTGATCCGGATGCTTACCCAGCTCCAGCAGGGGATCCACCACGGCCTTGCCACCATCGCCGATGCTGATCAGCGCCTCCGTCTGGTCCAGCCAACAGATGTTGTCCGGAAACAAACCGGCGATGCGATGCGCAACGGATCGGGCCGGGGGGGCCAATCCACGCCAGCAACTCATAGACCAGCCTCTGCCGCAGGAGATCTGACGACTCGACGGCATCGCCTAT
>JAWOCH010000273.1:0-5931 GCA_046483865.1 Candidatus Brocadiia bacterium
CCTGCAGCCGCTCCTCGGTGCGTCTGCGGTCGGCGATGTCGCGCGCCGTGAAAGTGACGCCGACCACCTCGCCGTCCAGTGACACCACAGGCGCCAGGGTTATGGACACGTCCCGGGTGCGTCCCTCCCCGTCCACGTGCACCGCCTCGTGGTCTTTGATCGTCTCCCCCTGCCTCGCCGTGTCCAGCAGCCGCTCCAGCTCCGCTTCGGCGGCGCCGCGCGCCACCTTGCGCAGATGCTGTCCCTCCATCACCTGGCGCGTGTAGCAGTACAGCATCTCCGCGCCGGGGTTCCAACTGCGCACCACGCCGGCCGGGCTCAGATAGGCCATCGCGTCCGGGGTCGTCTCCACGATGGAGGCCCAGCGGCTGATGATGCGCAACACCTCGACAAGACTGGTGTCCCGTGCGCGTCGCACGGCCACCATCGCCACCGGGCGTCCGTGGCGGTCGGGGATGGGGATCTTTGCGTACTGGTCGTCGTAGACGGGATCCCCCCCCTGCAGTACGGCTCGGTCTTCGGCCCGGTAGGTCTGCGCCTCCTCCGGGGGGAAGATACCGGTATCGTCGCGCCCGATCAGCCGCGCGGGCGTAGTCACCAGATCGGCTGCGAAACAGTCAGTCGCCCACACGAAACGCAGGTCAGCGTCCTTGATGAACGCCTGGGGCATGAGGCTGGACATCAGCGGCCAGATCCTTCCCGACACCTCCCGGACGGGATCGTAAGCCGGCATCCGTGCGCGGGCACACATTCCCTCCACACTGCGCGCCTCATCCAAGACGCGCCGCACGAACTCCGGCAGCAGGCCCACCGAATCATCCGGCACGTGACGCGCCCCCCACGTTGGGATCCCGGCGGTCAGCCTGCCGTGGTAGTGCGGCCCCCCCACAACCAGCAGGCCGATCCGGGCTGACGCCGATCGTGCCGTCGCCAGGGCGTCGAACACCATGGCTTCCGGAAGCATGCCGCTGACCATCGCGACCAGCCGGAGGTCTTCCCCGGGGGCAGCGTGCTGGATGGCTTCTCGGAATGCTGCCAGCGTCTCCACCTCCGTCACGGCGCAGTCCAGACCGCTCTCCTCCAGGTCGCGAGCCACGAGTTCCGCCTCGGAATCGCTCCCGGCCAACAGCACCACCGAAAACGCTTCCTCCCGCTCGGGAAGCACTCCTCTGCCCATTTTGACCTCCGGCACTGGACCTACGTTTTAATCAAGCAGGGCTGCATTATAGCCGCTTACATCCCACGGCGCCAGCGGCGCGACCTCCTCGGCTGCTTCCAGGCGGCGGCGCCGTCGCTCAAGGTCTGGCGTGCTGAGTGCGGCGCAGGGCTTTCCTGTAATCGGTGGGGGAGAGGCCGATCTTCTTCTTGAACAGTTTGTAGAACTGGTCCGGGTCGCTGTAACCGACCTCGTGGGCCACGCTTTTGACCAGTCGGTCGGGATCCCTCAGGGCCCGCGCGGCCTTCCTCATCCGCCACAACAGCAGGTAGTCGTGCGGGGGGCGATCCATGTACTGGCGGAACAACGCCCGGAAGTGTCCATACGACAGGTGGAGGCTTTCTGCGGCGGCGCGGAAATCGAAATCACCGACCGGATCAAGACGCACCTGCCGTGCCACCTCCTCGATCTCTGCCTGGTGGGGTTCCTTGGTCTCAGGGCGGCCTTCCGTGCCGTAGCCCAGCCGCTCCAGTTCGTTGTGGGACAGAGCCAGCTCTTCGAGCGTCTCCTTGAGTTCTTGCTCACGGCGCAGCGCCTCCGTGACGTCCCGGTCCACCGAGAACAGGTAACGGTTGCCGTTGAGGGGCACGCACACGCAGGAGCGTTCGTGGTAGTTCTCCTGGCCGTCCGGCCGGTTCCAGGAGCCGATCTCCATGACCGGTAGGCCCTCGGCCAGGCGCTGTTCGCACTCCTGCCAGTACGCCGGGTCCGCGTATTCCTCCCGCAGCATGTGCAGGGCTTCGACTGACTCGAGTTCCGGCCCCCTGGCACGGAGCGTCCGCAGATCGCGAGCCTGGCGGAGCTTCCGCTCGGTGCGGCCGGACATCTCCACGTAGCGCTCGTTGCAGAACACAAGCTGCTGCCGGCCGCTCTCAGCGTCCAGCTCCACGATGCTCATACCGTCGAAGGCCGCCTCCGCCATCAGCCGGAACCGTTCCTCGCTGGCCCGCAGGGCGCGGCGCGCACGCACCTGCTCGAAAATGTCGCGCGCCACAAGCGAGACGGCGGTCAGCTCACCCCAGGGGCCGACCACAGGTGAAACTGCAACCGATACGTCCACCGTTCCGCCGTCCCCGGTCAGGTGAACGGCCTCCCGGCGTCTGATCTCGTAGTCTTCCACAGCCCGCTGCACGTCGCTCAGAAGCGCCTCGCGATGCCCCGGGGCGGCGATTTCTACGATGTCGCGGCCAGCCATCTCCTCCTCGCCGGATCCGTAGATGGCCGCCGCGGCCGGGTTGCAGCTTCGTATCGTGCCGTCCGAGTCCAGTACCACGATGGCATCGGTAGAGGAGACCACCACGTCTGCCAGCGTGTAAAGGGCCTCCTCGATCCGTTGGCGCTCGTCCGTCGCCCATGTACGGGCCAGGACCAGGGCGACCGCTTTGCCCGCCTCGTCGGTGATGGGTATCTTGCAGACCATCGTGCCTTCCCTGGGGCCTCGTTCTTTCACCGGGTCTCCGTCAGCCATCACCCGACGGTCTCGCCGGCGGAACTGCTTGCCCAGTTCGTCTCCGAACAGCTCGCAATCCGTCAGGCCCACCATATCGTCCGCCGTCGTGTGCAGGTCGCGGGCGAACGCATCGTTGGCGTAGAGCAAGCGCAGGTCGCCGTCCTTGATCCACATGCGGTCGCTGATGCGCCACAGCTTGCTCTTCAGCTCTGCCGCTGCCTGGAGGACGGCGCTCTGGCGCAGTCGGTCCGAGCGGTTCTCATCTGTGCCGACGCGATGGTGCCGCAGCGTGGCGGGCCGAGGTGTCTCCCCCAGTGCCTGTCGGACGACTTCTCCCAGCCGGTCCACTTCGCCGCCGGTCAGCACGTGGCGAGCCCCAAGCTCCTGGTAACGGCGCAGCAAGTCCTGGTCATCCCGTGGTGCCACCACAACAAGCGGAATGTGCCCAAGGAAGCGTTCGGCCGTCTGAATCTGCCCTATCAGGTGCCCCATGGTGCCGGCCCTATGGATCACGATCACTACATCCGGGGGCTCCTGCTGCTGTGCCCAGCCCCGCACGATGCACCACGGCTCGTCGGCCAGCACCCGTTCGACAGCGACACGGAGCCCGGCGGCGCGCATAGCATCCACAGCTTCGTGCAGCGGCAAGCCGCCGCCGTCCACAACAAGGACACGCAACTCGGTGCTTTCGCGCCGCGAGGCGGAACGGCCTGAGCTTCCGGTCTGTGCAGCCACGGCAGACCTCCCGGTAGAGACGAACTACGACCTTCATATCTGACAGTAACATCTTCATATCTGCCGTTCAAGTGCGCGGCTGGAGCGCTACAATAACGGAAGTCGTTTCAGCGACGGGATGACGACTGGAGGCCATCCGTTGCGAAGAGACGCAACGGTGGCCCGTTCGTCTTTGGTCCGCAGAGTTGGCTGAACGCAGAAGGGAGGCGAGTCAAGCAAAGGGCGGCCTGTCAGAGGCCGCAGGATCGGCAAGGCCCATTCGGGCCGCACCCGCGCAGGCGTCGCCGCCGGCGGCGCACCGTGTGCGAGGCAACTGGAACGACCCTCACAGGGTCGTCAGTGTGTGTTGAGGAGTAAGCAGAATGCGTGCAAGGCGCACAAGGAACGCGTTGATCGTTTTTGCCGCCCTTATCGTCGTAGCCGGCCTGGCCTGGCAGGCCCCCGCCTTCGGCTACACTGACCTTACCGGAGACTACACCTGGAAGCCGCTCAAGATCGGCGGGGGCGGCTGGGTCGTCGGCATGTGGGTGCATCCCAATGCGTCGGGCGTGGCCTACTGCCGCTCCGACGTGGGAGGCGCCTACCGCTGGGACGAGACAAACGACGTGTGGATCAACTGTGTTACAGCGGACAGCGTGCCCGAGCCCGCCGACGGATACTACGGCAGCACGTATCCCGGCACCAACTACTCGGGCGTGGACAGCATCGTGGGGGCTCCCAGCGACGCCAACGTGGCCTACATGGCCTACACTGGCAACGTGTACCGAAGCAGCGATGGGACCGTCACGTGGGCCCTGCCGGGCACGCTGGGCGTGACCATGGAACCGAACGGCGAGGCCCGCCAGTGCGGCGAGCGCCTGGCCGTCGATCCCGCGGACGCCAACGTCGTCTACTACGGCTCCGTCAGGGACGGCCTGTGGGTCAGCACCGACGGGGCGGCCACCTGGAGCCAGGTCAGCGCCATACCCGTGGGCACCGCCGAGCACGGCGTCAGCACCGTGGTGTTCGACCCCACCTCCGGCACAACCGGCGGCAAGACCAACGTGATCTACGCGAGCGTCTACGGCTCCGGCGTCTACCAGAGCACCGACGCCGGCGCGAGCTGGTCGCAGATCCTGAGCACCGGCGACGCGCGAGATGCCGAGGTCGGCCCCGACGGCACCTATTACATCGCTGACCAGAACGCCCAGTCCATCAAGAAGTACTCGGGCGGGAGCTGGACGGACATCAGCCCCGGCTCGCAGAACTGGCAGGACATCGCCGTTGACCCCTTCGACGGCCAGCGCCTGTTCACCACCAAGAGTGGCGGGGGAGACTTCTGGCGCTCCACCGATCAGGGAGCGAGCTGGACCCAGCTCAGCAGGTCCACCTACTCCGACATCACCTGGCAGCACGACTACTACTACGGCTCAAGCTGGATGAGCATCGGAGAGATGATCTTCGACCCCACCGTGCAGGACCAGATGTGGTTGGCCGAGGGCTTCGGCATGTGGCGCACAACCGACGTCAACGACAGCGACATCACCTGGACGTCGGTCAGCCGCGGCATCGAGGACCTCTGTCCGGAGGACGTGGTCTGTCCCTCCACCCTCGAGCCGGTCGGCTGCGGCATGGATCTGAACGCCTGGTACTGGACTGATTTCGACTCCTACACCACCGAGCACGCCTGGAACGTGTTCAGCCACGGCTGGAGTCTGGACTGGTGCGCGAGCACTCCGTCGTTCGTCGCGCTGCTGAGCGACGGCCACGGCAACGAACGCAGCGGCTATTCCAGCGACGGCGGCCTCACATGGACGCAGTTCTCCCAGACGCCCGGTCAGGGCGCCGACTACCCGCGCGCCCTGGCGGTTTCGGCGACTGATACCAACAACCTCATCTGGTACGACCCCACCACCAACAAGGTTTCCAATACCACCAACTGCGGCGGCTCCTGGAGCCCCGGCACAAGCCTGGGCACCCCGCACAACCAGTGGTGGGGACCCGGCGACGGAGCAGTCGCCGCCGACAAGGTGGATGGCGGAACGTTCTACGTCTACAACTGGGCCGGCGACGCCGACGGCGGCATCTGGCGTAGCACTGACGGCGGAAGCGCGTGGAGCCATGTCAGCTCCGACGTGCCGGCGGCCCGATTCCCTCTCTCCATGGAGACCACGCCTGGCTACGCGGGCCATGTCTGGCTCTGCGGCAACGCGGACGGCTACGGGCTGTATCGCTCAACCGATTACGGAGTTTCCTGGACGCTGGTCAGCGGAACGGACTGGGGTCAGGCCGTTGGGTTCGGCAAAGCCGCCGACGGTGCCAGCTACCCCACCATCTACTACGCGGGCGAGTTGAACGGTGAGGCCGGCATCTGGCGCTCGACCGACGAGACAGCCACCTGGAGCAAGATCTGCGAGTACCCGCTGGGTATCTTCTCCGAGGCCACCGGGATAGACGGCGACCCGGACGTGTTCGGCAAGCTCTATGTCGGACTGGACAGCAAGGGCTTCGCCTACGGCGAACAGACCGGCGGCGACACGACGCCTCCCTC
>JAWOCH010000383.1:0-5084 GCA_046483865.1 Candidatus Brocadiia bacterium
CCGATGAAGCCGGCGCCGCCCGTCACCAGTACGCTCATAGCAAGCCCTCCAGAACCCCCGTATTGGTACGCGCCGGCGGCCCATCGGTCAAGCGCACGCCTCGCCCCACGCACAGAATCTCCATCCCGAAACAGCCTGAGAAGACCACAGAAAGCGGCGAGAGCAAATGCACCGGACAGATACGCCCCAAACGGACACACGCTTTCGGCAAGACGCCTACAATCCCCGCCCGTCGGACACAACCAACTCGCACCACAGGAGGTGACCGTGACCGAAGCAACCAAGCAGGAACTGCTGCCCCGGGCCCGCGCCCTCTACGCGGAGGGCCTGCCGAAGCGCGTCATCGCGGAGGCGCTGGACGTCTCCCCCCGGACCCTCCGCCGCTGGGCGAAGCAGGACAGGGAGGCCGGCCGCCCGTGGGAGCGGAACACAGGAAAGCCGCCAGCCCCCGCCAGGCGACACAACGGCACGTCGCCCGCCGAGATGCGGGCCGACCTGGAGCGGCACCTGGCCGACCTGGTCGCCCTGCAGGGCACCGACCAGGGCGACGGCAAGCTGGAGGACCGGATGCTGAAGGTCTGCCGCGTGCTGGACCACCTGCGCGACGAGGAAGACGACGTGGGCGCGCAGCTCCGCGGACTGAAGCGCTTCGCCGCCTGGTGCGTGCGCCATCTTTCGGAGCAGGACATGGAGCCGGTGCGCCGGGCCATCCGCCGCTTCCTGGACGAACTGAAGGAGCAGCATTCATGAGCTGGTTCCAGATCGTCGTCTCCGCCCTCAGCGCCCTCTGCGGCGGGTTCGTCGGGGGCTGGATGGTGGCCTTCCGGCTGGGGCGCTGGCGCCAGCGGGTCGAGGACCACCTGGAGAGCATCGAGGCCCGCCTGCGCCGGGGCGACAGCGCCGTGGGCAGCGTGCCGGTGCTGGGAGCCCGCGTAGACCTGATCCTGGAGGAGTTGCGCTCCCTGAAGGGTGAACTGAGACGGGAGAGGCAGCACTTCGTGACCCATGAGGAATGCGACAGGAGGCACCAGAGCGATGAACCGTGAGGATGTCGAGAAACTGCTGGCCCGGGTGCGCGCCCGGCGCAGCGAAGCCGAGGCCGAAGCCGGACACGCCGCCGAGGCCCTGGTCCGCCTGGCCAGCGGCATGACGCCCCTCGCCCGGGTGGACCCCGACCGGGTGCGCGCGGCGGCGGACACCTTCGCCGACGCCGTCCACCGGCTGAGGAGGCTGGAGGAGTTCAGCGGGGAGTTGAGAGGACTGTTGATGTGACGCCTGGAGGATCCCGTGGGCGGTTGGTCGAGAAACTACGAGCAGGAACGGCTCAGCATCATCGAGCTGATAGAGCGGAAGGCGACTCCGTTCGAGCGCACCGACGAGGAGTCCCGTCGCGAGCGCCGGGGCCTGCCCTTCCTGCCCTGGTGCCGCACGTATCTGCCGCACTACTTCGACGCGCCCTTCGCCGAGTTCCACGGCTCCATGATGGAAGCGGTGGGGCAGCCGGGGATGCCCACGTTCGTCTGCGCCTTTCGCGGCGCAGGCAAGAGCGTCCTGCTGACCCTGGCCCGGCCACTCCACCGCGTGCTCACCGGGCGGGCACCCTACCTGATCTTCGGCAGCCAGGTGCAGAAGCTGGCCGCCCAGAACATGGACTGCGTGAAGCTGGAGCTGGAGCACAACCCCCGCCTGCACGGCGACTACGGCACCCCGCAGATCAGCGGCCCGCGCGACCGCTGGACGGTCTCGGTGCCCCACCACCGCGGCGAGTGCCGGCTGGAGGCGTTCGGCATCGGGATGAGCCCGCGTGGCCGGCGCCACGGCGAGCACCGGCCCACCGAGTTCATCGGAGACGACCTGGAGGACGCGGAGCTGGCCCGCAACCCCGAGCGCGAACAGAACCTGTGGGACTGGCTGATGGACGAGGTGCTGCCCGCCCTGGAACCGGACCGGGCTGTCTTCACCGTGCTGGGCACCATGTTCGGGCCGCAGTGCATGATGGCGCGGGCGCAGCAGTTGGCGGGGCGTCGCGACGCCGCCGGGCGGCCGCTGGGGCGCGTGTTCCTGCAGAAGGCCGCCGAGAACGGACACAGCGTCTGGCCGGAGCGATTCAGCAACGAAGCGCTCG
The DNA here is from genome assembly GCA_046483865.1 of Candidatus Brocadiia bacterium. Classification (GTDB taxonomy): domain Bacteria; phylum Planctomycetota; class Brocadiia; order SM23-32; family SM23-32; genus JAWOCH01. The sequence goes on from JAWOCH010000383.1 coordinate 2,126, forward strand.
ACCGCGTGCGGGCCACCATCGGCCTGCGCAACTGGCTGCGCAACTACGCCCTGAGTCCCGACGATCCCTCCCGCCCCTTCCGCCCGGACTGGATGGCGACCTACCGGCCCGAGGATGTGGACCCGCAGGGGCTGGACGTGGTCGCCTTCCTGGACCCCGCCGTCAGCAGCACGGGCTGCCCCCGCGCGCTGGTGGCCGTGGGGGCCGACCGGCAACGACACACCCGCTACGTGCTGGACGCGTGGATCGAGCGCGGTTCGCCGATGGAGATGATCCGCAAGCTGTTCGAGTTCAACCGCCGCTTCAAGCCCCGCGTGATCGGCATCGAGCAGAACGGCGGCTATGCGCTGATCCGCCCGCTGCTGTGGCAGGTGGGCGGCCGGCGCCTGCCGGTGCGCTACGTGCACCACAGCCGGCCGAAGGCGCTGCGCATCGAATCGCTCTGCGCGGCGTTCGAGCAGGGGCGGTGGCGCTTTCCCGCCCACCCGTCCGCCGGGGTCAAGACGCTCCAGGAGCAGTTCCTCAGCTACCCCGACGGCTACGTGGACGGCCCCGACGCGGCCGCCGGCTGCGAAGAACTGCTGCCCAGCGCCGGCGTCGCGCAGGACCGCAAGCGTTACCGCAGCGTTGAACGACGCACGGATTACGCATCCCTCTGAACGGGAAACGACCATGGCACAACACCCGAGCACTGAGACGCTGGCCGGCCCCACCGCCTACGGGGCGCGCGCCGTGGTGGGCCACGTGGACGTGGACACCCTGACCCCCCGCCGCATCAAGCGCATGTTGGTGGGGGCCGAGTCCGGCGACCTGTCCGCCCAGGCGGAGCTGTTCGAGCGCATGGAGGAGAAGGACGGCGAGCTGGACGCCTACCTGCGCACGCGCAAGACCGGCGCCGCCCGGCTGCGCTACGACATTCAGCCCGCCGACACAGGCCCACAGGCGCAGCAGGCGGCCGAGCTGTGCCGCCAGGCCGTCGCCGAGATGCCCGACGTGCCACAGGCCATCTTCGACCTGCTGGACGCCGTGCCGAAGGGCTTCAGCGTGGTGGAGATAGACTGGCGCACCGAGGCGGACGCCTGGCGTCCGGAGCGGCTGCTGTGGCGGCCGCAGAGGTGGTTCCAGGTGGACGAGGACGGTGAAACGCTCCTGCTGCGCCGCGACGGCGGCCAGGCGGCCGAGTTGAACCCCCTGAACTTCATCGTGCACCGGGTGCGCGCGAGGAGCGGCTTCTGCGCCCGCAGCGGCCTGCTGCGCTCCTGCGTGCGGGCCTTCGTGGTCAGGCACTTCGCCTGGAAGGACTGGATGGCCTTCGCGGAGATCTACGGCACGCCGCCGCGGCTGGGATGGCTGCGCGAGGACGTGCCGTGGGACAGCGAGGAGGCACGGCAGCTCTGGCAGGCCGTCCGCACGCTGGGCATGGACGCCGCCGCCGTCGTGCGCGAGGGCAACCGCATCGAGGTGCTGGACACCCGCTCCAGCGGCGAGGGCGCCGTCTTCGAGCGCATCCTGGACCGCGCCGCCCGCGAGATGACGCTGGCCATACTGGGCCAACTGCTGACCACCGGCGGCGAGAAGGGCGGCTCCTACGCCCTGGGGCACGTGCACAACCAGGTGCGGTGGGACCTGATAGAGTCCGACGCGCAGGCCCTGGGCCGCACGCTCACGCGGCGCCTGCTGCGCCCGCTGGTCCGGCTGAACCTGGGCGAGGGCTACCCCGTGCCGCGCTGGCACTTCCACGCCGACCGGCCGCAGGACCTCAGCGAGCTGGCCGCCACCGTCAAGACCCTCAGCCAGGCCGGACTGCCCATACCGCTGCGATGGACCTATGAGAAGTTCGGCATCCCGCAGCCGGCCGACGGCGAACCCGTCCTCACAGCGCACAAGGAGGCGCAGAGCACATGAACGCGACCATCCCGCAGCAAGTCCACCAGCGCAACCTGTCCCTGGACCTCGCGCCGGACGCCGCCGCGCCCCGGTGGGTCATGCTGGCCCGCGTGGGCACCTGGCTGGGGCATCCGGGCACGCCGGAGATCATCGGCCCGGAGGAGCTGAAGAGCGCGCTGGACTACTTCCAGCGGCACCACGCCGCCCACGGGGCCGACCTGGTGATTGACTATCACCACGCCAGCGTGCTGGCCCCCGCCGCGGGAGCGACCGCCCCGGCCGCCGGCTGGGTGCAGCAGATGGAACTGCGCGCCGACGGCACGGAGCTGTGGGGGCGGGTGCTGTGGACGGCACAGGCCGCCCGCGCCATCGGCCGGCGCCAGTTCCGCTACCTCAGCCCGGTGCTGCGCTTCGGCGCTCCCGACCGGGTCACCGGCCAGCCGGTGCCGATGGCCATCCACAGCGTGGCGCTGACCAACACCCCCTTCCTCACCGAACTGAAGGCCCTCAACCACGACCAGCCGAACGAACAAAGCGCCGCTAAGGACGGCGGCGCCCAACTCACCACAGCACAAGGAGGCGAGCGTATGTCTCTGCTGGAGAATCTGTGCCAGGCGCTCGGTCAGGAGCCCGAGCAGGTGGCCTCCCGGCTCGGGCTGGACCCCGCCGCAGAGGACGGGGCCGTGGCCCGCGCCCTGGTGGCCAATGCCGACGGGGCGGGCGCGGTCAGCCCGGCCGTCGCCCGCGCGCTGGGCGTGTCCCCCGAGGCCGACGAGACGGCGGTCAACACCGCCATCCTGCGTCTGAAAGCGCCGGAAGCCGGCCTGGAAGGCGTGCGGCAGGCGCTGGGCCTGCCGGAGGATGCCTCGCGCGAGTGCGTTCTGAACGCCGTAGTCGAGCTGCGCCGCGACCGGCGCCGCTCCGAAGCCGAGGCGCTGGTGGACCGGGCCGTGCAGGCCGGCAAGCTGCCCCCGGCCCACCGCGAGTTCTACCTGCGGGAGGCGACCCGCGACCTGGACGCCGCCCGCGCCGTCATCAATGCCCTGCCCGTGCGCGTCAGCCCGGGGCAGGC
>JAWOCH010000456.1:0-5238 GCA_046483865.1 Candidatus Brocadiia bacterium
CACTGAGCAACAACCACGTCTTCGCCCTGGAGAATGCCGCCGCCACCGGCAGCAAGGTCCTGCAGCCCGGGCTCTACGACACGGATTGCACCTTCGATGAGAGCAACTTGATCGGCACGCTCGCTGACTTCGAGCCCATCGTCTTCGACGGGCAGACCGAGAACACCATGGACGCCGCTGTGGCCGCTACGTCGGTGAGCCAGTTGGGCACGGCGACCCCCGCGGACGGCTACGGCACCCCCAGCTCGCAGACGGTCGCCGCGCAACTGGGCCAGCAGGTGATGAAATACGGGCGCACCACGAACCTGACATACGGAGAAGTCACCGGCCTCAACGCCACCGTTAAGGTTGGCTACAACGCCGGCACGGCGTTGTTCGTGGGCCAAATCATCGTGGAGAGCAGAAAGCCGTGTATCAAACCGGGAGACTCCGGATCGCTGCTGGTGACCGAGGCCGGCAGTAATCCCGTCGGGCTGCTATTCGCGGGCAATGACCCGGGTAAGCTGGCCGTCGCAAACCCCATTGGCCCCGTGCTCGCCCGCTTCAACGTGACCGTGGACGCCAGTGCGCCATCGCCGGTGACTGACGTGGCGATCACGGGGGTCAGCGCGCCGAGTGCAGCCACCACGGGCACAACCGTCGACGTGAACGTGACGGTGGCCAACGTCGGCAACCAGGATGTCGGCAGCGACATCGGTGTGACCCTCACTGACCAAACGGATGCGGCGATCATAGGGACGCAGACGGTCAGCGGAGGGCTCGTGCCCGGCGCGTCCGCCACTCTCACGTTCACCTGGGACACGACGGGCGCTTCCCTCGGTGACCACGTGCTGGCCGCCGCACACGACTTCGCCGACGACAACGGCACGAATGACTCCGACAGCGCCACGGTCAACGTGACCGAAGAGAGCGCGCTCGCCGTGACGGGCATCGTGCCGGAGACGATGCCGGCGGGCGGCACGGTGGCGGTGGAGATCAGCGGCGCGGGCTTCGCGGCAGGCGCACAGGTGGTCTTTGAGGGGGGCAACGGCCCCGCCCCGGAAGCTACCGTGGACTCGCTGACGGATACTTCGATAGGCGCCACCGTCGCAGCCAAGAGCGGCGGCCCGCCCCGGAACCGGGTCTGGGACGTCCGCGTGACCAACCCGGATGGGTCTTCCGCAGTGCTGGCCGATGGCTTCACGGTCACACCATAGCGGGGCGCAGCAGACGTCGCGCTCCCGTTCCGCGGTGAAATTGTGCGGAAGCACGTCAGTCGGCCGGGCTCGCCCACGCCGAGCCCTTCTTGCCGTGGTTGTGCTGGCGGGCTGCTGGGGGATGCAGGCAATGGGGTGCGCCTCGCGGACCTCTGACCCGCCGGCAGGAGCAGACATGGGCACGAAGACAGCTCAGCAGGTGCTCGAGGAGCATACGGCGGAGTGGCTGTCCATCCCGGGCGTCGTGGGGGCCGCCGTCGGTGAGTGCGCAGGGCAGCCGTGCATCAGGATCCTGAGCGCGCAGGAGACCGATCGGCTGGTGGACAGGATCCCCTCTGAAGTAGGGGGTTACCGGGTAGTGATCGAGGAGACCGGTCCGCTGGAGGCATTGTAGCCGTACGCAGTGCTGGGGTGACGTCAGCGTTCGGTCTGCGCCGCTTCCTGCTCCAGCTCGCGTATCCGTTCCCGCAGGCGGGCGTTCTGCTCGGCCATCTCGCGCAGGCGCTGCAGGGCCGCCGCGCTTGCCGGCGGCGGCATGCCCCACAGGCGATGCCAGCGCAGCCGAACCGTCCGATCGCCCTGACGGCGCGAACCGCCGCAGATCAGCAGGGGCCGGGCCTCGATGTCCACCTGCACGGTGCGGATGTCCCCGGCGCGCAACAGCCTGATCGGCACGTCCTCGCGCGGCCCCATCTGCGCCACGCAGACGGACAGGGCCTCGGCGTCCTCGACCGCCTGTTCGCCGACCTGCAGCAGCACGTCGCCGGGCCGGATGCCCGCCTCGGCCGCGGGCGAGTTCTCCAGCACGTCGCCTACGCGCACGCCTTCCAGGTCGCCGGGCTCCTCGAGGGCGGATATGCCCAGCCAGCCGAGGCGGCGCGAACGGCCCTCCGAGAGGCGAGCCACATGCCGACGGAGCTGCTGCCAGGGCAGGATGTAGCACTCCGTCGCGTCTGCGCTTGAGTGTCCAGGCAGGTCGGCAGCCACAACAGTCCCCACCAACATGCCGCGGGCGTCGAGGACGGGAGCGGAGGCCGTTCCCGGCGCCGCCGCCAGGGCCGCCGTCAGCAGTCCGTCCAGCGGCACGCCGCGCAGCCGCAGCCCGGCGCCGTGGGCGCAGACCAGCCCCGCCGTCAGCTTCAGGTGCGGCTTACCGTCCGCGCGGGCCACCGGCAGGACGATCGCGTCCCCCGGCTCCGGTGGCTCCGCGGCCGGCTCAAGGGGGACGGCGTCTTCAAGCTCCGTCTCAAGGAGGGCCAGGTCTGTGGACTGCTCGACGGCCACTATGCGCGCCGGGACACGACGGCCGTCCGGCGTGCGCACGGCCAGCTCTTCGCAGCCGGCAAAGGCGCTCAGGCTGGTAAGAACCCGGCCATCCGGGCCGAAGAAGAAGCCGGTGTTCGAACAGATAGTCTGCTCGTCGGGCAGCTCCACCGAGGCTTCGGTAAGTCGCAGCGTGCCCTCAACCAGAACCACCGAGCGGGATGCGGTGCGGCCGGCCTCGGACAGGTCACACGCGCCCTGCGCCGGCCTGGCAAAAGCCCCCGCCAGACCCAGCAGCACGGCACAAAGCAGAAGAGCAGCACTTCGGGATGGGAACTTCATGCTCCACTGCCCCCCAACGAACGGAGCGTGACCAGTTGAGCAGTAGACCGCAGGCGAGACGGCTTAGTGCAACGCCGAGGCCCGGTCGAAGCCGGCATCTTCTGCCTTCTCACCTGTTCACCTGCTCGCCTGCTCTGTCCCGCCTGGGGCGGGACACTACCACCAGCGCGAGGATTCGTCTGCGTCATACAGCGTGTGGCGGATCGGCACGGCGACGCCGGCCGTGTCGGTGCGCACAACGCGCACGCTGCCAGGGGGGCCGCCCGGGCCCGAGCGCACCGGCACACAGCGCACTCCCTGGCCGTCCCCTCCGCGTGCAGTCGAGGCAGAACTCAGCACCACGGCGACGGGGTCTGCCGGGCGGGGCTGTTGTGCCATGAACTGCGGCGCTGCGGGGGGATTCAGAATCTGTGCGAAGTCGCCCACGATGAACGGCACGGCGGCGATGATTGCCGCCACCGCCGCCGCAGCCACAAAGCGGCGCCAGGTGATCAGCTTGATCGGACGATGCCTCTCGGAGTGGGCGAACATAAGCCGCTCAAGGCGCCGCCTGGTCAGGTAACGTGTGGGAGGAGCGAGTTGGGAGACCACGCTGTTCAATGCTCCGGAGGCCCTTTCCAGTCGCCTGAATTCCGACCGACAGTCGGAGCATTCGGCAACGTGCTGTCTTACGTCGGCTTCCTCGGGTGACGGCAGTGCACCCTCTACCGCGTCAACCAGCCTCTGTCGGACCTCTGTGCATTCCATCTCTCGTGGCCTCCACTGCCTTAGTGCATCAGGGGGCCGGTTGGTTCAACGGCAGCAGGAACTCCCTCATTCGGTTTCCTCAAGGTACTGCCCTATCTGCTGGAGTGCGTAGTGGATGCGCGATTTGACCGTCCCCAGGGGGCAGTCCACCGCGTCGGCGATCTCCTGGTAGGACATGTCCTCCACGTAGCGCAAGGTGATGACGGCACGGTGGTCGGCTGAGAGCTGGTCTATCGCCTCCCGCACGCGGCTGGCCGCCTCCTGCTGGAGCACGTTCTCGACCGGCCTTGCCGTATCGGCTTCCAGCCGCTCGGCCACGTTGCGGCGGGAGTCCTCGTCGGTCAGATGGCTGAGCGAGAGGAAGGAGGAGTCCTTCTGCCGCAGCCAGCGGCGGAACTTGTTCAGCAGGATGGCATACAGCCAGGTGTAGTACGAGGATTCCCCCCGAAACCGCTTGCGGGCATCGGCGGCGGCCAGGAAGGTCTCCTGGATGAGGTCCTCGGCCACTGACTCGTCTCCGCACAGGAAACGGGCGGCGCGGAACAGGCGGCCGTAGTGGGCGTCGACCAGCTCCTGGAGGGATTTCGGGCTCAAGGCGCCTTCTTAGTGAAGAGGACGGTTCGCGCAGGGAGGCCTGCCGGAAGGCGGCGGCCTGAGGACGGCAGCAGATACCGTTGCCTGAGGACTATTGTAACCCGCCGAGGCTGGAACCGAAAGCGATTGCCCCCGGCAAGGACGCCGTCTCACGCGTTCTCTTCCAGCTTGCGTCGGGCTATCTGCTGCGCCAGGCGGCCGTCCACCGTGTCGCCGTGCTCGGACATGACCGCCTTCATCACCTTGCCGATGTCGCGGGGGCCATAGTCGTTCTGCGCGACCATGGCACCTATGAGCTGTTCGAGTTCCTGCTCATCCATTTGAGGAGGCAGGAACTGCTCCACCACTTCGAGTTCGTCCCACAACTCGCGGGCTCTGTCGGCCCGCTCCAACTCCTCGTACTCCTCGGCGCTGCGGCGCAGCGACTTGGCGAAAGACTTAACCACGCTGACTTCGTCGAACTCTTCGCCGGAGGTCTCGGCCACCTCCAGCTCCGCCTTCAGCAGGCGTAATGCGCGCAGACGGTCTCGCTGTCCGGCTTTCAGGGCCTGCTTGATCTGCTCCCTCAGTTCGTCACGAATGCTCATTGGTCGGCTCCCGTATCCTGGTCGGTCCCCATCCGGCGGACGGCGCGCCCAAGGGCGGCTCCCACGGCGTTCTGGAACTGGCCGCTTGTTCCGCTCTGCAGGAAGCCCTGCAGCAACCGGACGGGATCTCGCTCAGCCGGAAGGTAAGCAATGCCCTCGAGTGCCGCTGCCTGTGTGCGAGTGGAGTTGGCCAGCATGAACTCGTGCGTGGCTGCATTCAGTGCGTCGGTCAGCAGCCGCACTTCTCCCATGGTGCCCAGCGCACGCCCGATGTAATGCGCCACGGGCGAGGCAGAGAGCGACTGGCTGCCCGCCCGGCGAAGCGCTGCGTCGCCCAGCGGCGGGCCGACCAGCCCGAGGTACAGTGCGCGGGCGGCATCCTGGCCGCCCATGCGGCGCAGGGCAACCACGGCGCCCCGCCGGGCGGCATCGGTCAGGCCGCCGCCCCGTGAGGTCATGCTCAAGCCCGCCAGCAACATGCCGCCGACCTGCTCGGCCGCCTCTGCGAG
>JAWOCH010000009.1:0-4323 GCA_046483865.1 Candidatus Brocadiia bacterium
AAGCCCGATTGGCTGCGTTGTCGGCACAGAACGTCCTCAACGTGGCGTTCAGCCACGCCTCCGGCGTTCTTGCGCCTGCCGCCTTGCCCTCGGGTTTCTCGCTCGGCCTCGTCACGAACGGGGTTCTGCAATAGCCCCTTAGAATCCCGAAGGTCCGGCTGAAGCAAGCGGATTGGCAGGTTCAGGCGTCCGCCCTTTGCCGCCCGCCGTTCTTATTGCGCCGTTCATCGCGCCCGTAGCCGAGCGACGTGCTCAGGGCCGTGGGCTCGTCGAACGGTGTCTCTGTGGTGGAGTTCATCTTCAAGCGGGCGGGCGTTGCCTCCGATAATGAGGTGGGGCGATGGTGCGCCCTCGGCCCCAGCCTTGACCGGGCCGGACGGGCCAAATAGAATGGAAGGTGAGTGACGTATACGCGCAACCGCGATAACCGGGCCGTACGGCCATGTATGAATTGACGGTCGAAGACCATTTCTCCGCCGCCCATAACCTGCGCGGCTACCAGGGGGAGTGCGAGAAGCTGCACGGCCACAACTGGCTCGTGCAGGTGCGCGTGCAGGCCGAGCAGCTCGACAAGCTGGAGATGGTCGTTGACTTCCGCGAGCTGCGCTATGCCCTGAAGCAGGTGCTCGGGCCGCTGGATCACGCCTACCTGAACGACGTACCTCCCTTCGACGAGCAGAACCCGACCACCGAGAACATGTGCCGCTACATAGCCGAAGCGCTGGGCGACCTGCTGCCCGAGCACGTGCAGGTGCAGCGTGTGACGTGCTGGGAGTCGGAGAAGTGCTCCGCGAGCTACGTGCCCTGACGGGGAAAGAAGGCGACCGGGTGAGTGAGGAAGACGAAGAGCGCGAACAGGCCGAACGCCCCATGTGCGAGGAGTGCGGGGAGAAGCGGGCGACCGTGCACCTGACCGAGTTCGTGGACGGCGAGCCGGTGCTGCGTCACCTGTGTGAGGACTGCTACACACAGAAGGAAGGCGGACTCGGTCTGAGTCCCATGGCGGCCTTCGCCCACATCCTGGCCGCTGTGGCGCCCCAGTTGCAGCAACTGGGCGACCTGGAATGCCCCCGTTGCGGCGCGACATACCTGGATTTCCAGCAGCGGGGCGTCCTGGGGTGTCCGCAGGACTACGAGGTGTTCGAGGCGGGCCTGTCCCAACTGCTGGAGCAGATACACGGCGCCGGCCAGCACTGCGGCAAGCTCCCCCCCCAGGCCGACGAGCGGGCGCGACGGCGTTGCGAACTGGAGGGCGCCCGCCACCGGCTGGAACTGGCCGTCGAAGAGGAGAATTACGAACTAGCGGCCCGGCTCAGGGACCGCATAAGCGAACTGGAAGCCGAGCAGGATGAATCTGACGAACCTGAATGAGCGACTGGTCGAGTGGCTGAAGGGCGGCCCCGAGAGCGACGTGGTCGTCAGCAGTCGCGTCCGCCTGGCGCGCAACGTGGAGGGGTGGCCCTTCGTCAACCGGGCCGACGACGCCAAGCGCGCGGAGCTGGAGGCCTATCTGCGCGACATCATGCTGTCGCTGGACGCCGGCCCGCCTCTGCACTACGTCGAGCTGGACGGGCTGGAATCGCTGCTGGTGGACCTGTTGCTGGAGCGGCGGCTGATCAGCCGGGAGCACGCCGAGGCGGACTGGGCCCGCGGAGTGGCCTTCGACGACGAGGAACGCCTCAGCGTGATGGTCAACGAGGAGGACCACCTGCGCATTCAGTACATGCTGGGGGGACTGCGCCTGGAGGAAGCATACCGGCAGGCCGACCGCTTCGACGACATGTTGGCCGAGGGCATCCCGTTCGCCTATTCGCCTCGGTTCGGCTACCTGACGGCCTGCCCCACCAACGTGGGCACGGGGTTGCGGGCCAGCGTGATGCTGCACCTGGCCGGGCTGGCCATGTCGCAGACGATGGACCGGGCCATCGCCCTGGCGCGTGAGGAGGGCCTGGCCCTGCGGGGCGGCTACGGCGAAGGCGCCCACGGGGCGGGCGACTTCTACCAGTTCAGCAACCAGTCCACCATCGGCCGGCCGGAGGAGGAGATAGTCGAGTCGGTACGGAGCGCGGCGCTACGCCTGACGCAGATGGAGCGGGAGGCCCGCCAGGACCTGTATCAAAGCAACCGCGACGGCTTCCGGCAGCGCATCCAGCGTGCTTTTGACATGTTGCGCTCGGCGCACACGATATCGTCCCAGGAGACGCTGAGCCTGCTGTCGCAGTTGCGCATGGCGCTGGAGATGGACGTGTTCGGAGAGACGCCGCCGGCAGTGCTGGCGGACCTGTTCCTCTTGACTTTACCGGCGCACTTACAGACAATGGAAGGCAGGGAGCTGGACAGCTCCGTGCGGAACGAGTTGCGAGCGGTCTACGTAAGAGACAGGCTGAAAAGCCGTTAGGACATAGACATGTACGAGAGGCTGACCGACCAGACCAAGAAGGTCATAAGCTACGCGCGCCAGGAAGCGCAGCGCATGGGCCACGACTATATCGGCACGGAGCACCTGTTGCTGGGCCTGCTGCGGGAGGGCACCGGCGTGGCCGCCACTGCGCTGCAACGGCTGGGCGTGGAGACCAACCGCGCACGGCTCGAGGTCGAGAAGCTGGTGCGCGGCGGCGGGCAGCCCTCATCCGGCGCCAAGCAGTTCGCATTCACTCCCAGGGCGCACAAGGTCGTGTGGGAGCGCGCGTTCCGTGAAGCCAAGCGCGTGGAGCACAAGTACGTCCGCACCGAGCATGTCCTGCTGGGCCTGCTGGACGAGGAGGACTGCGTCGCCAACCAGGTCCTGCTCAACATGGGCATCGAGCCGGAGGAGGTCCAGGAGTCCATCGCCGAGCTGCAGGGCGAATATGCAGAGAGCGATGAGGACGCAGAGGGGCGCGCCGGAGGGCAGAAGAGCAAGACCCCCGCGCTCGACTCCTTCGGGCGTGACCTGACCAGGCAGGCACTCAGCGGCGAGCTGGACCCCGTGATCGGGCGCGAGGCGGAGATCGAGCGCGTGATCCAGGTCCTGTGCCGACGCAAGAAAAACAACCCCGTCCTGCTGGGCGAGGCCGGCGTCGGAAAGACCGCCATCGTCGAAGGACTGGCTCAGGACATCGTCAGCAGCAACGTGCCCCGGCTGCTGCGCGACCGGCGGATCGTGGTGGTGGACCTGGCCCTGATGGTGGCCGGAACGAAGTACCGCGGCCAGTTCGAGGAGCGCATCAAGGCCGTCATGCAGGAGGTGCGCAAGGCCAAGAACGTCGTGCTGTTCATTGACGAGCTGCACACGCTGGTGGGCGCCGGTGGAGCCGAGGGAGCCATTGACGCCAGCAACGTGCTCAAACCCGCCCTGGCACGGGGTGAGGTGCAGTGCATCGGCGCCACCACACCGGACGAATACCGCAAGTACATCGAGAAGGACGGCGCCCTGGAACGCAGGTTCCAGACCATCATGGTCGAACCGCCCACCCGGGACGAGACGATCGACATCCTGAAGGGCCTGCGGGACCGTTACGAGGACCATCACTGCGTGCGGCTCAGCGACGAGGCCATACGCTGCGCCACGGACCTGTCCGTGCGCTACATCACGGGCCGGTTCCTGCCGGACAAGGCGCTGGACGTCATTGACGAGGGCTGCGCGCTGGTGCGCCTGCGCAGCATGAGCACGCCGCCGGAGATCAAGGAGCTGCAGCGGGAGCTGTCGCAGCTCATCCTGCAGAAGGAGCAGGCGGTGGTGGAGCAGGACTTCGAGCGCGCCGCCCGGCTGCGCGACCGCGTCGAGCGGCTCGAGGAGCGCCGGGAGGTCTACGAGGAGGCCGAGTCCGACCACGAGGCCGAGGTCGTGGGCATGGTGGACGAGGACGTGGTGCGCGAGATCGTCAGCCGCATGACGGGCGTGCCCCTGCGCAGGATGCAGGTGGAGGAAGCCGAACGGCTGCTGCGCATGGAGCAGGAGATCCACAACGACCTGATAAGCCAGGACGAGGCAGTCAACGCCGTCAGCCGGGCCATCCGGCGCTCGCGTTCGGGCATGAAGGATCCGCGCCGGCCGGTGGCAAGCTTCCTGTTCATCGGCCCCACTGGCGTGGGCAAGACGCTGCTGGCCCGCTGCCTGGCCAAGTTCCTGTTCGGCGACGAGGACGCACTGCTGCAGATCGACATGTCGGAGTACATGGAGAAGCACAATGTCAGCCGGCTGGTGGGGGCGCCTCCCGGCTACGTGGGCTACGAGGAAGGCGGCCAGCTCACCGAGCGCATCCGCCGGCGGCCCTACTCGGTGGTGCTGCTGGACGAGATCGAAAAGGCCCACGGCGAAGTGTTCAACATGCTGCTGCAGAT
>JAWOCH010000259.1:0-3571 GCA_046483865.1 Candidatus Brocadiia bacterium
GAGGGACGCGCTTCTGCGCGTCCGCCTTGCCTGCCCGGCCACGCGGAAGCGTGGCCCTCCAGGGGTCCCGCCTTTGGCGGGACAGAAAAGGCGAGAAGGAGAGCAGTGGAACAGGTGGCAACGGCAACGACTCCGCCCGGCGGACGGGCTCCGTGACGTGCCGCTGGAGGGACGCGCTTCTGCGCGTCCGCCTTGCCTGCCCGGCCACGCGGAAGCGTGGCCCTCCAGGGGTCCCGCCTTTGGCGGGACAGAACAGGCGAGAAGGAGAGCAGTGGAACAGGTGGCAACGGCAACGACTCCGGCCAGCGGACGGGCTCCGTGACATGCCGGTGGAGGGACGCGCTTCCGCGCGTCCGCTTTGCCTCCTGCTATGCGCGCTTGCGAAGGCAGTCAACCGGCGGCCAACAGAACGGCCACGGCCGAGGGCGGCCGTGCTACATTTCGGCGGGACGCGCCGGCCACGGCCGGTAAACTCCTGCGCGTCCGCCTGCCACGGCCACGGCAGACCATGGCCCTCCAGGGACCCCCTCCGGCAGGCTGACAGGCCCGCTGAGGCGTAACTGTTGAAAGAGCCCCGCCTTGGGCGTACACTGGAACCTGCGGATCACCCCCCGCCGCACTCGTCAGGAGGCGCCGATGGGCAAGCGACAGGCAGTGGACATGACGGTGGCGGAGATCCTGCAATTCGCGGTGGACAAGGGCGCTTCCGACGTGTTGCTGACCACCGGTGTGCCGCCCACTTTGCGGGTCGAGGGCAACCTGATACACGTCAAGGCCGACCCGCTCCGGTCCGAGGACACCCAGCGGCTGGTCTACCAGATACTGAGTGACGAGCAGATCGCCCGGTTCGAATCGGAGAAGGAGCTGGACTTCTCGATCAACCTGGGCGAGCAGCACCGCTTCCGGGTCAACTGCTACTGGCAGCGCAACGACGTGGCGGCGGCGTTCCGCGTGATACCGCGCGCCATGCCGGAGCTGAGCGAACTGGGCGTGCCCCATCAGATGCGTGAACTGGTGCTGCGCCCGCAGGGCCTGATCATCATCACCGGCCCCACCGGCCACGGCAAGTCCACCACCCAGGCCGCCCTGATTGACATCGTCAACACGGAGCGCAAAGTCCACATCGTCACCATCGAAGACCCCATAGAGTTCCTGCACACCAGCAGGCAGTCGGTCATTGACCAGCGGGAGGTCGGCCAGGACACGCTGAGTTTCGCCGAGGCCCTGCGGCGGGTGCTGCGCCAGGATCCGGACGTGATACTGGTGGGCGAGATGCGGGACCTGGAGACGGTCTCCACCGTGCTGACTGCGGCAGAGACGGGGCACCTGGTCATCGCCACTCTCCACACCAACGACGCGGCGCAGACCATAAACCGCATCATAGACATTTTCCCGCCCCACCAGCAGAACCAGATCCGCACGCAGCTCTCGTTCTGCCTGCTGGCGGTTCTCAGTCAGCGCCTGCTGCCACGCAAAGGCGGCGGACGGCGCGTGCTGGCCACCGAGTTGATGCTGAACAACTCGGCCATCGCCAACCTGGTCCGCGAGGGCAAGGTGGCCAACATCTACGGTGTCATTGAGACCCAGGCGCGCCGGGGCATGTACACCATGGACTCCAACCTGAAGGACCTCTACCTGCGGGGCATCATCGAGCGCGACGAGGCGCGCCGCCGCATGAGACACCCCCAGATGCTGGAGGATTAGCCTCCGGCAACGGACCCGAACGGCCGACCCGGAAGGGAGCACGCATCCGTGCTGGCATGGATCGTTCTGCCGTGGTACGTTTCCCTGGGACTGATCATCGTGTACGGACTTGCGGCGGGCTTCGCGTTCGATGAGTCCAGCACGTTACGCCGCAACGGGTTCGCTCTGCTCGGGTATCTGCTGGGCCTCACGGTGCTGTTCCACCTGTTCGCGCTTTCGGTGCGCGCAGGGGGCGCCTCGGGATTCGGCGGCATAGCGAACCTCATATTCCTGTTGTTCGGAGTGCTTATCACGGTGGCCGCCAACGGTCGTGCGCTGTGGACGGTGGGCGATTCCCTGCTCAGCGGTCTGATCGGCGGCCTGACCGGCAGTGCCGAGGTGGGCATCAGGAAGACGTACGACAAGGCGGAGGCCGCCCGTGAGCGAGGCGACCTGGAGGCGGCGGCCGAGCTATACCGCGAGGAACCGGAGGACACCGAAGCGCGCCGCAGACTGGCCGACGTCCTGCTGGAGATGGGCCGCACGGAGGAAGCAGTCGGCGAGCTGCGCGCGATGCTGAAGCGCCTTGAGGATGAGCGGCCGTACTGCGCGACAGCTTTCCGGCTGGCGGAGGTGCTGGAGGACGGGCTGGGTGACCGGGCGGGCGCCGAGCAGGTATACCGTGACATCCTCGCCCGCTACCCCCGCGGTGAGTATGCGCAATACGCCAGGGCACGGCTGGGCGAAGCGGATTGAGAGAGGTCGTCCGTGCGGCGGGCGGCCGCGCGGAAGCGTGGCCCTCCAGGGGTCATGCCTTTGGCGGGACAGAACAGGCGAGAAGGAGAGCAGTGGAACAGGTGGCAACGGCAACGACTCCGGCCGGCGGACGGGCTCCGTGACGTGCCGTTGGAGGGACGCGCTTCTGCGCGTCCGCCTGCCCCGGCCACGCGGAAGCGTGGCCCTCCAGGGGTCCCGCCTTTGGCGGGACAGAACAGGCGAGAAGGAGAGCAGTGGAACAGGTGCCAACGGCAACGACTCCGGCTGGCGGACGGGCTCGGTGACGCGCCGTTGGAGGGACGCGCTTCTGCGCGTCCGCCTGTGCTGCAGAGACTGGGTAGGTCCGGCGTCCCTCGGGCTTCGAAGCCTTGGCGCAGTAGGCCCGCCGGACCAGGCGCGGCGAGACGCCGCGCCTACCTAACGGAGGGGGACGGCCACGCGGAAGCGTGGAAATCCAGGCATCATGGGAGACACACCAATGACCAACGAGTCCCAGGAACCCAGCCGCGTCCGGGACTGGCTACACAAGATGCTCGAACGCGCCGTTCAGCAGGGCGCCAGTGACCTGTTCCTGAAGTCCGGGACCCGCCCCGCCCTGCGGGTGGACGGGCGGGTGGGGTTCGTGAAGGCCGAGCCCGTCGGCGACGAGCTCATGCAGCAGGTGGCGTCCCTGGTGCTGGGCGATCGCCGGGAGCACCTCGAGCAGGCCGGCGACGTGGACCTGGCCTACCAGGTGGATAAGGTCGGCCGCTTCCGGCTGAACGTCTACCGCCAGCGGGTCGGCCTGAGCGCCGCGTTCCGCCATGTGCCACTGCGGGTGCCCTCCTTCGAGGAGCTGAACCTGCCCGTCCGGCAGCTAACCCACCTGTCGGAGCAGAGCCGGGGCATCGTGCTGGTGACCGGCGTGACCGGCTCGGGCAAGACCACCACCCTGGCCGCCATGGTAGACTACATGAACCGCCACTTCGGCCGCCATGTGATCACCATCGAGGACCCCATCGAGTTCGTGCACGAGGACGAGCGCTGTCTCATCGAGCAGCGCGAGGTCGGCTGGGACACGCCCACGTTCCAGCAGGCGCTCAAACACGTTGTGCGCCAGAGCCCCGATGTC
>JAWOCH010000013.1:0-20924 GCA_046483865.1 Candidatus Brocadiia bacterium
TTCCGCCGCCGAAATCCGCCTCCACGCGCTTATGATTCACCTTTGCGAAGATGCCTTTGGCTCGTGTACAGTGTGTCATGGTGCGAGGGCCGCTCTTTGTAGAGAGTTAGTTCTGTAACTCCCTATTATACAAAGAGATGCGCCCTCGTACCACTATATCCCGCCTGGACGTGATGAAATATCCGGGTTAGCCCAATGGCTGTTGTTCTCCGTGTCCTCCGTGCCTCCGTGGTTCGAAGTGCTGTCAGAACGGCCGGACGCGGCTCAGGGCTGAGGAGGCGGCCGACAGCATCCGGTCCAGCAAACGCTGGCGCATCTGGTTGAGGCGCTCGGCGTAAGCCT
Organism: Candidatus Brocadiia bacterium; assembly: GCA_046483865.1. Lineage (GTDB taxonomy): Bacteria > Planctomycetota > Brocadiia > SM23-32 > SM23-32 > JAWOCH01. Next base: position 343 of record JAWOCH010000013.1, read on the forward strand.
GTTCCGCTGCGTGGTTCACGTGTTCGCCGGGGTCCTCCGCCAGGTCGTAGAGCACCTCCGCCTCCGGGCCGTAGCGGATGTAGCTCAGCTCCGGCGTGCGCAGGTTCGCCCACAGCGGCGCGCCGGGTGCGGCGTGCATCGCCAGGGCGTCCTCCCGCAGCTCCTCTTGCACCTCTCCACGCAGCGCATCGGTCAAGTCGCGGCCCTGGAAGGTGTCCGGCGCGTGGACGCCCGACAGGCCGCAGAGGGTCGGCAGCAGGTCCACCGCCTCGGTCAGTCCCGCAACCCGCCCCCCGGCCGGCAGACCGTCCGGCCAGTGCAGGATGACCGGCAGGTGCATCACCTCGCGGTAGAACGACGGCTGCTTGCTGACCATCCGGTGGTCGCCGTCCATGTCGCCGTGGTCGGACATGAACAGGATGAGCGTCTGATCCAGTTCGCCGCGCGCCTCCAGTTCCTCGACGAGGCGGCCGACCTGCCCGTCCAGCAGCGTGCACATGGCGTAGAAGAACCGCCGCCGCTCGCGCCACTGCTCCGGGCTCAGGTCCTCCCGCCCGCGCAGCATGCTGCGCAGCGGCTCCGGCTTGCCCTCGGCCTCGCCCTCCTGCCAGTGCGGCTGGGGCAGCTCGACGCCTTCGTAGGCGTCGTAGATTTCACGCGGCGGGTTCAACGGCGGGTGGGGCGCGTAGATGCCGACGTGCACGAAGCACGGCCGCCCCCCTCGCAGCACGTGGATGGCCTGGTCCACGGCGAACCCCGCGTGGCTGACCTCGGCCGGCGCGTCCACCGTCCAGGTTATGAACGGCCCGTTGCTGCGCATGCGCTCGCGGGGCCGGGGCACGCGCATGACGTCGGCGTATTCCGGATGCACGGCGCGCAGCCAGCGGATGTAGGCGTCCTCGTAGCAGCCCGGCTCTTCACTGAGGGCCATGTAGTCGAATCCGTAGCGCCGCCGTGTGGCGGGGTCGAGGTCCATCTCATCGTGCGGCTCGAAGTGCAGCTTGCCGACCTGTGCGGTGGCGTATCCGCCCGCCCCGAACACCTGGGCGCAGGCCGGCCCGCGCTCCGGGGGCAGGGCGGGGCCGTTGCAGGTGACGCCCGTGCGGCACGGATACTGCCCGGTCATGAAGCTGACGCGGCTGGGCATGCAGAGCGGGTTCTGTCCGTAGCAGTGGTCCAGGGAGACGCCGCCGCCGGCCAGCCTGTCCAGCGCGGGGGTGCGCACGGCCGGGTTGCCGTTGGCGCCGACGCAGTCGTAGCGCATGTGGTCGGTGGTGATCCAGACGACGTGGCGCGGTCGCGGGTGGCTGCTCATGCGTTGCCTCCGGGATGCACTCAACGGACGCCCACGTAGCGGGCGGCGCGGCGGATGTTCTCAGTGTCGGCGGCCAGGTAGACGCGGTCGCCGCCCTCGATGGACACGTGCCCGCGCGGGATGATGAACCGGGAGGCTTCGGGCCGCCAGATGCCGGCGATGACGCAGTCGTCGGGGAAGTCGTCGTCGCGGGCGATCTCGGCGATGGTGCGCCCGGCGGCGCGCGACTCCTGGGGCACCTTGACGAACACGATGCTGGCCTCTCCCTCGCCGAAGGCGGTCAGCTCCTCCATGGCCGGCTCTTCGATCTCCCAGGTGAACTGGTTGATGTAGAGGCCCACGATGTTGAGCACGCGGCTTGCGCCAGCCAGTTTGTAGGGCGCCTCGTAGCGCAGGTCCCTCATGCGGACGATCACGCGGGGCACGTCCATGTGCTTGGCCAGGACGGTGAAGCACAGGTTGTCGCTGTCGCGCCGCATGGTGCCGGCGGCGCACTCCGCGCGGTCCAGTTCGGCTTCCTCCAGCGTGTTGATGTTGGTGGCGGAGCCGTGGATGGTTGTCGCGCCGATCTGTGAGTAGACGCGCTCGCAGACCTCGCGGTCGGCGTCAATGACCACAACGTCGTGTTTGGCGGCGACCAGCCGACGGGCCAGCCCGCGGCCCACCATGCCGGCGCCTGCGATGACCACTCTCATTTGTCGCCCCTATCTTCTTGATCCGCTGTGTCAGCGCACTGTGGAGGGACGCGCTCTGTCGCGTCCGCAGTTCTCTTCCGTGTCAACGGCCGGCCACGCAGAAGCGTGGCCCTCCAGGGGTCCCGCCGTCGGCGGGACAGAGCAGGCGAACAGTTGAGCAGGAGAACAGGCGAGAAAGGCAACGCCGTTGCGAGCATCGAACATGGCCCGGTACTCAACAGGCGCGTTCGCCTGCGTTCGCCTCCTCATCTGATCAACTGCTCAAAGACCGTTGGAGGGACGCGCTTCCGCGCGTCCGCGTTTCGTTTCCGTTTGTCTCAATGCCAGGCTCGTCTGTTCAGCAGCACCAGCAGTGGCAGCACCTCCAGACGCCCGGCCAGCATGCCCAGGATGTAAGTCACCTTCACGGCCGGGTGCAGCTCGGTCATCGCCTGCACCGAGATGTAGCACGGGCCGATGTTACCCAGCGCGCTGAACATGCCGCTGGCGCTGCTGATGGCGTCGTGCCGGCTGAGGGCGGCCGTCGTCAGCCCGCCCACCAGCAGCAGGAGAACCCAGGCGAAGAACAGCGCCCCGGTGCGATATGCCTCGCGTCGGCTCACCTGGTTGCCGTCCACCATCAGAAGCTGCACCTCGCTGGGCGGCGCGAGGGCCTTGCGCACCTGGTGTCTCATAAGCTTCCACAGTATCACAACGCGGATGATTTTCACCCCGCCGCCGGTCGAGCCGGCGCAGCCGCCGATCAACATCAGCACCAGGAAGACCTGGCGGGCGAGCGGCGTGAAGTACTCCCCAGCGATGTCGCGCGTGGCGAAGCCCGTCGTGCTGGCGATGGAGACCACCTGGAACAGGCTGTGGCGGAAGCTCTCGTGAAAGGAGCTGTCCCCGACCGAGATCAGACGCGAGCCCGTCACCAGCACCAGCGCCCCCAGCAGTATGGCCCACCAGCCTTTCATCTCGTCGTATTTCCACAGGGAGCTGAGACTCCCGGTCAGCAGTCGGTGGTGCACCAGGAAGTTCGTGCCCCCGGCCCACATGCCGAAGATGATGACGTACTCGATGGCCACGTGGCAGCGGAAGCCGGCCTGCTCGTAGTGGGCGATGCTGGCGTCGTAGGGCGAGTAGCCGCCCGTGGACAGGCAGGTGAACGCGTGCGAGATGGCGTCGTAGAGGCTGGTGCCGCACAGGTAGAGCCCCAGGATGACCACCCCGGTGAAGAAGATGTAGATCAGCCACAGGGTGCGCAGCGTGTTCCAGATGCCGGGGGCGATGCGCTCGCCGCTGATCTTGTGGCTCTCCGCCGTGAACAGCGCGTGCGACAGGCCGCCCTGGTAGACGACAACCAGGAAGAAGGTCAGGATGCCCAGACCGCCGATCCACTGCGTCATCGAGCGCCACAGCAGAAGCGAACGGGGCATGTCGTCCAGGCCGGTCAGCATGGTGATCCCGGTGGTGGTGAACCCGCTCATGGCCTCGAAGTAGGCGTCCAGGTAGGGCACGCGCAGGTGGTAGCTGAACGGAATGGCGCCCACGGCGCTGATGGCCACCCAACTGAACACGCAGATGAGCATGGCCTCCGGCGTGCCCAGGCCCCGGCGTGAGCGCGGGCTGCGCACCTCCCGCCAGCACAGAGCGCCCACCACCAGGCTGGCCAGGATGGGTATGGCGAAGGTGCCTGCCCGCACGTCTGGCCCCGGCCCTTCCCCGAATATCAGTGACAGCCCGAACGGCAGCAACAGCAGGAAGCCGAAGATCAGAAGGATGCTTCCCACGTAGCTGACGACCGTCCGGATGCGGACGAAAGAGAACCTCATGGGCCGGCCCCGCGGCGCAAGAGAATGGGAGCGGCTCGCCGGGCGTCATTGTAATGCGGCCGCCGGGCGCGTGCCAAGCATCACGCGCTGCATTGACAGCCTGTCGATCGCCACATAGCATGTAAGTTCCGATGAATCAGGGGCTGGGACAACTTCAGGAGACGCTGGAGTACCGGTTCAGCGATCCCTCGCTGCTGCGCCGGGCGCTGCTGCATGCCAGCGCGTCGGAGGGAACCGAGTCCAACGAGCGGCTGGAGTTCCTGGGTGACGCCGTGGTGGGGCTGGTGGTGTCGGAGTTTCTCTTCCGCCGGTTTCCCGACGCGCCCGAGGGGGAGATGACGGTGATCAAATCGGCCGCAGTCTCGCGGCGGGCTCTGGCGCGGGTCGGCCGCTCGCTGGGGCTGGACGACTACCTGGTGGTGGGCGACGGCCTGCGGGGGCGGCGCTATCCGCTGTCCATCGTGGCGGGAGCCTACGAGGCGGTGGTGGGGGCGATACTGCTGGACGGCGGCATGGAACCGGCGCGGCGGTTCGTGCGGCGCACCCTGGCCGACGAGGTAGAGGAAGCGCGCCAGGCACGGGCGGCCGCCGGATGGAAGTCGCTGCTGCAGCAACTGGTCCAGGCCGACGGGCACGACGTGCCTACCTATCACATAGTCAGCTCCGAAGGCCCCCGCCACAAGCCGCGCTTCCAGGCCGTGGTCTCGGTGGCCGGCCAGCGCTGTGGCGAGGGTTGGGGCTCCACCAAGAAAGCCGCCGAGCAGGAGGCAGCCCGCGACGCACTGCAACAACGCTACCCCCGGTGGTGGGAAGACGAGGAGGACGCCTGAGCGGCGTCAGCCGGTGCGGCGGCAGTAATCGCTGACCCACTCCACCCGTGCGATGCTGCTCTCGTCTGCCCCCTCGGGCAGTTCGTCGGAGATGCCCAGCACCAGTCGGGGATGGAACATCTCCACCACCCGCTCCACGCACTGCTGGAACCTGTCCTCCGAGTAGGACGGCAGGAACAAGATGGCCGGAATGCCGTCCAGCAACACCTTGTCCCCGATGTGCTCGGCGATCTGCTCCAGGGTCATGTCCCCCTGCGGCTCGGGGGTCAGCGCTTCGATGCCGTCGAATGGCAGCCGGCCCAGGTAGGGCAGCAGGTTGCGGAAGTATCCGTCAATGTGCACGTGGGTGCAGATGCCGGCGTCGCGGAGCTGTCCGGAGCGCTTCTCGTACCACGGGATCAGGTAGCGTTCCAGGTAGTCGGGGGAGAGCAACTGCTCGTGCAGGTTCTCCCCGAAGTTCACGATGTTCACGTCGTCGGCCCGGGTCAGGGCCTCATAGAGCGGATCGTGAGAGCGGTCGATCAGTTCCATGACGCGCTCGACCCGCTCGGGGGCGTCGGCCAGTGCGTAGATGAAGTCGTCCAGCTTCATCCACTGCTGGCACAGCGCCTGGTAGGGGCTCTTGGGCACCCAGAACTGCGGTTCGCCCCGCTCGCCGATGAACTGCCGGCCCGTGGCGAAGTTCTCCGGGCTGAAAGTCACGGCCGTGCGCTCCAGCAGCCACGCCAGCGCGTCCAGGTCGTCGGCGCCTTTGACCGCGAACTCGACCGTGCGCCACGTCTTGTCCACCGTCATGTGCTGCCGTTCGGTCAGGTCGCCGTGTGGCGTGTGGGTGACGATGACGGCCTCGTCGCCATCCTCTGTGCGCTCCACCTGCACCGGCTCCAGGTGACGGCGCTGGACCGGGGCGGGCATGCCGGTGTAGTACTGCACGTAGCGCATCGAGAGGTCCAGCTCATCGTAGAGTTCCAGCAGCGACACGTCGGCGAAACGCTCCGGCAGCCGGCCCACCTCCCTGTGCCATGCATACCAGGGCTCGATGCGGGGCTGCCACAGCACGCGCGGCACGGGCTGGCCGCGGAAGATGCGCAGGTTCAGTTCGCGCTTTGTGACGGCGTCTTTTGGTGCAGACATGGTCTCCCTCCGAGGCATCGCGCAGGCGGTTGAACGTAGAGCTTAGCCTGCCGGTCGGGCAGGGTCAACGTTCGGCCAGTGTCATTCGATGCTCTAAGCGAAGCGGCCCGAAGCGCCAGCTTCAGTGCCCAGAAGCGCTCTTGGACCATGTAGCACGGCCGCCCCCGGCCGTGGCCGTTCGGTGCCTCTGCACACCGGCGGAAGATTGATGTAGCACGGCCGCCCTCGGCCGTGATCCGTCTTCTGCCCCCAGCCGAGGGCGGCTGGGCTACACACTGTGCGGGTTCTGGGCCGGGGGAAAGTGCGCTGCTGACGACTTTTGAATGACCCTGACCAGCTTCCCCAGGGCTTGCGCGGGCAGACGACGCCGCGCGGCGCCCTGGGCTACGACTGAGTCGGGCCTGTCGGGCCTCAAAGACATCAACCGCGCCGCAACACTGATGACACGCGCTAAACAGGTACTTCACGTGTGGCGGGGCGGACCCAAGCTGAGCGCCGGCGATTCTGGACGACTCTGACGTTCGGCACCCGCACTTGACCGTCGCACGGGAGCGCAGTAGACTGACCTGTGGCCGGTCTGGGGGCAGATCGGCCGCTTCCTTAACACTTTCCGTTCGCTCAGGGGGTAATGCGATGGCGCAGCAAGAGGCGATGAAGGCGCAGGATCTGCCGGAGAAGCACACGGGTCATGAAGAGCACCTGTGTGAACTGGTCAGCAAGCGGAGAATGGCCGAAGTGGCACGTCTGGCCAAGGGCGCTAAGTACATCTGTCACATCTGCGGCCGGGCCTCCGCCGACGCGGCCAATCTGTGCGAGCCGGTCGAACTCTGAGCCCACTCAAGGCGGGATGACAAGGGGCCCCCGCGTCACAACCGGCGCGGGGGCCCTGCTTCACACAGCGCTCAGCGTAGCTTCTTCGGCAAGTCGCTCCACGTGAAGGGCCCCGCCAGCAGGAGCCACCAGTGCCGATGCTGCACCCGCCCCAGCAGCAGGGGCAAGTCCGTGTAGCGTGTCCCGTCCTCGGGGTCAACGGCGGTCAGCAGGAGCTTTGCCTTCCCCGCGGAGGAGTCGAATCGGAACAGGCGCAGCTCGGGCAGCTTGAGCGTCTCGCCCGCGAAGGGGATGGGCAGTGGCAGTTCAGGTATGCCCAGCAGCCAGGAGCCCTTGTCTACCGACAGGGCGCCGCTGGCCACTTCCAGAACCACGTCGGCTTCCCAGCGCTCGTCGGTGAGTCGGCCTCCATGGGCCAGCACCGTGTCGCGCAGCCGCTGCATGAGGTAGGGCTTGTCGTAGGCGTCCAGCCGCGAGTCGTCCAGGTAGATACGCACGCCCCGCATCCAATAGGTAGGCAGGCGCTCGAGCGCCTCGTCCACCGCGGTGGACAGAAGTGACTGCTCGGTGGCCGAGCGGGGCGGGAAGGTCTCCCGGAAGGTCCCACAGCCCGCCAATAGCAAAGCACTGGCTGTCAGTAGAATCAGCGCCTTCGTCCGCATGTCACGCCCCCCGTTCGCTGCCTTCGGGTTCCCCGCGCCAGTGTATGCTAAACTGAGCGGGACGTGCGCTCAAGGGGCGCCGTTCAGCAGTCCCGAAAAAACAACCCCCGCCTCCGGCGGAAGCGGGGGTTGTGGGGTTGCGTCGTCCGGCAGGGCCTTTACGGCTCCTGCTGCACCATCCGGACGTTCCAGTAGGTCTTCCAGAGCTGGATATAGCGCAGCTCCAGTTGCTCCTTCCGGGTCAGTTCGCGTCCGGACTCTGCCTTGGCGATAAGGACCCTCAGTCGGTCCTTAACGTCTTCTATGCCCTGTTCGACGCCGGCGGAGAACTCGTCCAGAACCGGGCCGGCCGCCTCCTCGAAGGCGACCTGCAGCTCCTGTGACAGGTCCTCGCGTTCGAGCGTCTTGATGTCCTCCAGGTGCTGCTCGACGACGAGCCTTACGGCGTCGTCAACGACCTGTGAGAGGCGTGGGAGCTGTTCGTCCAGCCTCTGCATGGTCGCCTGGGCGAGCATCCTCCTGGCCTCAGGCAGGGCGGTTTCCACGACTTGGTCCCTGAGCATGTCGGCGATGACCGGCGCCTGCTCGGTCAGGTTCCGGGCAAGCTCCTCCTTGATCTCGGGGATCTTGTCCCTTGCTTCGGCCAGGCGCGGCTTCAGATCGGCCATCACGCCGGGTGCTGCATCCTTGAGCCGCTGGGCGAACTCCGCCCTGACTTCGGGCAGACGGTCGCGCAGCTCGTCCATGCGGGGCTCCAGTTGGTCCATCATCCGGGGGATGGCGTCCTTGAGGTTCTGGGCCATCTGGCGGCGCACCTCCGGCAGGCGCTGTTTCAGCCTGTCGGCTTCCGCCATGACCTCGTCCATCATGCCGGGGATGGCGGCCTTCATGCTGGCCTCGAGCTGCTTGCGCAGCTCGGGCAACTGGGCCTTGGCCTGTTCGGCGGCCGGCATGAGCTGGTCCACCATCTGGGGAACGGACTGCTTCAGGGCCTGGCTGAGCTGCCGTCGCATCGCCGGCAGCCGCTGCTCAAGCTGCTCCGCTGATGGGATAAGCTGGTCAACCATGTCGGGAATGGCCGCGACGAGCTGAGCTGCCAACTGCTGGCGCAGTTCCGGCAGATTTGCCTTCAACTCCTCGGCGGCCGGCATGGCCTCGTCGAGCAACTGAGGGATGGCTTCCCTGATGCTGGTGGCCAACTGCCGGCGCATTTCCGGCAGCCGCTCCTCCACCTGTTGAGCCGATTGCATCAGCTCGTCCATCATCTCCGGAATACTGCTGCGCAACTGCTCGGCCATCTTCGCGCGCAGTTGGGGCAGCCGGGCCTTGATCTCCTCGCCACGTTGCTCCATCTGCTCGGAGATCAGCGTCGGCACTTGCTCCTTGATCCGCTCTGAGAGCTGATCGGTGTAGGAGGGAACCCGGTCCTTGAGAGCTTCCAGGTCGAGCTGGTCCACGATTGCCGGGGCCTGATTCTGCAGGGTCAGGGTAAGCTGGTCGGTTGTCTGGGGCAGGTTCTCCACCAGTATGGATCTGCCCTGCTCCACCACGCCCTCAGCGCTGAGCAGTGGCTGATACATGTGGAAGATCCAACCCAGGTAGATGGCTACCACGACGCAGATGATGCCGAACAGCCAGGCAGTGATCTTCCAACGCCGCCCGATCGAGGCGCTGATGGATCGCATACTCGTGGCGATCTCGTTGACTTGAGCCTGCATTTGGTCGAGTGATTGGTCTCTGGCTTCGTCACTCATCAGTTGCCTCCCTCCCACTCGAGCTGACTGTCGTACTGCGGCAGGTTCAGCCTCAGCAGTTCCATACTGACCCGGCCGATCTCGTCTACCAGCCAGTCGGGATCCCGGTTCTCGCTCTCCGGCACCCTGGCCAGCAGTTCGTTGATCTGACGCAGGTCAGCCTGGTACTTATCGGTACGCTGCCGAACCATGCCCGCGATGGCGTCCTCGGCGGAGACCACCACGTAGGCCAGCTTCTCTTCCGCCACTTCGGGGGACAGGCCGGTCTGCTCCTGGATGTACTGCTGGTTTTTCTCCAGGCTCAGACGAAGCTGCCTCTCGATGCGCCGCTGCATGGCGGCGGCCACGGCGCTGCCGGCCTGCTCAAACTGCTGCTCGGCTGCGCGCATGATGTCCGGGGCCACCCGCTGCAGGTTCGCCCGGTAGGCGGGTCCCACACGCTGGGCCACCTCGGTCATGGCATTGGTGAAGGTGGCCATCAGGCCGAGTTCCTCCAGCATGCTGCGCATCTGACCGAGGTAGACGGGGCCGACCTCGCGGGCCAGCTTGAGCATCTCCAGCGAGAACTCGTCGGCCAGGTCGGACTTGGTGGCCCGGTTGGTGGCCTCGGCCATGAACACGGGCATCACGTCTGCGGCGAGCTTCTGGATCTGGTCGCTGACCAGGGGTGTGATCTCCAGCTCATCGCTGCGCCTTCTGGCCTCCCGCATCAGCACGGGGACGATGTTGGCGACCAGCGTGTCGGCCTGCTCCCGCAGGGCCTGTTCGAGCTGCAGGTCGCGTACCCGAGTCTGCAGGGCCTGCGCTACGACGGGGCCCACCTCCGAGACCAGCGCTCCGGACTGCTCCTCCAGCAGGGGCTGCAGTTGCAGTTCGGCGGCGCGGGCGTCTATCTCGCGGGTGAGCACTGGCATCACCTCTGCGACCAGTTTGGACATCTCCTGCTCGACGACCGGTGCGATGTCCTCCTGGCTCAGGCGGGCCTGTAGCTGCTCCATGAACACGGGGCCGACCTCGGCGGCCAGCTTGGAGAATTCCTTCTCCAGCATCGGCCTCAGGTCCAGCTCCGTGGCGCGCCGCCTTGCCTGGGCCATGAGCACGGGCGTGATCTCGTCCATCAGCAGGCTGAACTCCTCCTGCACGACGGGCATCAGCCCGAGTTCCATGGCCTCTTTGCGGGCCGTGGTCAGAAGAACCGGCGTGACGTCCGAGGCAAGTCTGGTCGCCTGCTCGGCCACCAGATCGGTCAGGCCCAGCTCTTCGGACCTGTCCTGCAGCTCCTGGACATAGACGGGGTAGACTTGCCTGAAGACCCGCTCTCCGGCGTCGGTGAGCTGATTGCGGATTTCTGGTTTGTTCAGTTGCTTGCGAGCTTCGGCGACAAGATTGTCGGTGTCGAAAGGAGTCGTGATTGCGTTGACAAACAGCACGGCGTACACCAGGGCGACCGCCAGGGCGACCAGCGTCCCTATGATGCGGGCTGCCCTGGCCTTGCGTATGGAGGGCCGGATGCTGTCCACGCAGTGGCGGATCTCCTCCAATCCGGCCTCGATCTCGTTCATGCCTTCACTCATGTATGCTCCCCCCGCTACAGATTACCGGCGGTACAGAACAATCGCTCCGTTCGGCATCGTGCGTGTGCTCAAGCAGCTAAGTGGTGTTTCCCATGCGGTGTCTCCTTTGGGCATGTGTCGAGTGCGCGCAGGAACGGCACTCCTTCCTGTGGTCTGTTCTCGGTTGCCGGCTGTCCCGTGGCTGTCTGTAGGTGCGCACGGAACATGCCGTTCGGCAGACGTGGGGCATCAAGTCGGCGGCGGGAAGCGTCCTCGCATAACCGCTGATCATCAGGCCCAACCATCAAGGCAGCCGTACGCGATAGGTCCTGTTGTGGTCCGATCTAATGCACTGGAACCGCTGCGGTGTTGCCCCCTGCGGGGAGCGTGACGCCGCCAGGGTCGCCAGGATGATAAGAGGAAGCCCAGTGTCAGTCAAGCGATTTCCCCGACTACGCGGCGGCCCATGGGTGCCCTCAAAGCACATCGCCAGGGCTAAAGGGGTGGGAAAGAAACTGGCGGAGAGGGAGGGATTCGAACCCTCGGAGGAGCTTATCGCCCCTCAACGATTTAGCAAACCGTCGCTTTCGACCGCTCAGCCACCTCTCCGCCGCGGACGATTGGGTGCGTCCGATTCGCCGATCCTCAGTCTATTTCACCCGCTCGAAACTGTCAAGCGGGTCGCTCAGATGCGCCTACGCCTCGCCCTTGCTCTTGCGCCGCATCAGCAGCCACACGACGAAAATCAGCCCGGCCACAAGCAGCCACGTGGGGAAGGGGGATCGCCCTTCCACCGACTCAGACACCTCCTCGGCGCTGAGCACCTTCTCCTGCGGCGCGTCGGGCACGAAGAACTCCCCGGCCACTTCCCCGGTGTAGCGCAGGCTGGAGACGACGAACTCGATCTCCGTCTTGATGTCCGGCCACACCTCTTCCGGGGCAAAACAACGCATCTGGAAATTGCGCGCGTCCTGCCCTTCCGGGCGCACAAAGTAATCCACGTACAGGTAGCGCAGCGTCAGCTCTTGCCCCTGCGCCATGCCCGCGCAGCCGCCGCCCCCGCGCAAAGGCGCGGAGAAGGAGTACCGATGCACTATCATCCCACCCGGCGCGTCCTGGACGTAGTCGTTCTCGTGCACTCCCTCCGCGCCGCCCATCTGCTCGGTCAGTGCCTGCATGCTGGCATTGACGAACGTCTCCAGGTCGTCCCGGTCGCGCATGAGGAACTGCGCCGGGCCGCGGAACAGCAGTATCTGTGCGGGGGCGTCCTTGTGGCCGGCGGCGTGGAGCAGCTCCTCCGGCAGTTGCCCGGCCCCGCAGCCTCCCTGCAGGCGGTCGGCCAGCTCCTGTCGGTTGTAGTGCTGCCACCACTCGCCGGGCAGGCGGAAGCGGATGCGGTTGGTTTCGTCGGTCACGGTTGGCAGAGCATCGTTCCGCGGCTGTGCGCCGCCGGCAGATGCTGCCAGCGCGCAGAGGGCCACTAAGGCCGTTGCCACTTCAGCCATCCTGTTCGGCATCCTCGACCTCCAGCACTTGCGAGGAAAGCCCGCCCCGGTGCAGGCGCGTGCGTATTGTATCACCCGCGCTGACTTGTTCCACCGAGCGCAGCAGACGACCCCGTGCGTCGAAGCTCAGGCTGTAGCCGCGTTCCAGCACGGCCGCCGGACTGAGCGAGCCGAGTCTGCGTGCAAGGCTCTCCAGCCCTTCACAGCGTCCTTCCAGATCGCGACGCACGGCGGCGTTCAGCCTCTCGGCCAGGTCGTCCGCCTTCTGGGCGCGCTCCCGCAGCACGGCCTCGGGACGGCGCAGGGCCGGCCGGCTGGCCAGGGCCCGGACCCTCTCGCGCGCCCGCAGCAGCCGTGCCCGCAGGGCGGCGGTCATCCGGCGGGCCTGCCTGCTGAGCCGCACGCGCAGCTCCGCACGATCGGGCACCACCAGCTCGCCGGCTTCGGTGGGCGTGGCGGCGCGGGCGTCGGCCACGAAGTCGGCGATGGTGAAGTCAATCTCGTGCCCCACCGCGCTGACGATGGGAATCCGGCTGCGGTAGATCGCGCGCGCGAGTACTTCCTCGTTGAACGCCCAGAGATCCTCCAGGCTGCCGCCGCCGCGTCCGACGATGATCAGGTCGAGCCCCGGGCGTCGCTCGTTGAGCCGTTCGATGGCGGCGGCGATCTCGGCGGCGGCCTCCGCTCCCTGCACGCGCGAGGGGTAGAGGTACAGCTCGGCAGGCGGGTAGCGGCGGGCGATGACGTTCACGATGTCGCGGACGGCGGCGCCGGTCGGGCTGGTCACCACGCCGATGCACCGGGGGTAGGGCGGCAGGGGCTTCTTCGCCTCCGCGGCGAACAGGCCCTCCGCCTGGAGCTTCTCCTGGAGCTGGCGGAACGCGAGCTGGAGCGCCCCCACCCCCCGCGGCTCCATCCAGCCCACGATGAGCTGATAGCTGCCGCGCGGGGGATACACGTCAATGCTGCCCCGGGCGGTTACCTCGAGCCCCTCCTCGGGCTCGAACCGCAGGGCGCCGGCCGGCCCCCGCCACATGACGGCGTTCAGCACTGCGCTCTCGTCCTTCAGGGTCATGTAGAGGTGTCCGGAAGAAGCCCGCGTGACGCGGCTCAGCTCGCCCACCACCCACACGTCGGGGAACGCGGACTCCAGGTGCGTCTTGATGCGGGCGGTGATCTCGCTGATGGTCAGCAGACGGCGCTGCCCGCCCGTCTCGAAGGCGCTCTCGGACATGACGTCCCCCCTGGCGTGGCCCGGTGCTAACGTGCGGCGCGGTAGACGTCGCGATACGTTCCCCAGCCCCTTGGGCCGAACCCGAAGATGACGGCGAACTCGTCGTTGGACTCCTCGTGATGCACGCCCAGGTCCAGCACCCACTGGTCCAGCAGTCGGCGCACCACCAGTTCGGTCTCCAGGTTTTCTTCGTCCCCGGTGCCGGCTTCGTCGAACTCGTACTGCTCGTAGAGCAGCAGCAGGTAGCGCTTGCTCAACCGGTAGGTCAGCTCGGCCGTAACGGTCGAGTTGACGTCCTCGATCCGGTCGTAGTCCAGATCCAGCCGCACCTGCGGCAGCCAGTCAATAGTCGCGCCGGCGTTGAGCACGTCCGGCAGGTCGTCCAGCCCGAACCGATTGTCCCGCGAGTGCAGCGAGACGCACTCGGTCAGGCGCAGTTCCAGGTCGGCGCGCACGAAGTCCTCGTCCAGGCTGGCCACTACGCTGTCGCTGGACTGGTTGACGTAAGCCACGTCCAGCTCCACCCAGTCCACGCTCCGCCAGGCGTCCTCCGAGCGGCGCTTGGTCTGCAGGCGCTGCCGCAGGCCCACCTCCGTAACGGTGCCGCTGTCGAGCGTGTCGACGGCGTCCAACTGGATGAACTCGGCCGAATCCGACCCGGAGGTCGAAAGCGTCTGCACGTCCACGTACGGAATGGCCACGTGGCGCAGCCGGTTGAGGTCGAACAGGTCGCTGTACGCGGAGAACACGCGCGAGACGGTCGTGCTGATGCTCAGGCCCGCTCCCACGCCGGTCCGGCTCTCCGAGTCGGTGAACTCCGTGCCATCATATGCGCCCTTGCCCGCCCAGGTGGCGAGCGCACGAACCGAGGGGTTCAGCCGAAAGACGCCCAGCGAGAATGGCAGACTCAGCTCGTGATCGGTGTGTCCCCTCGCGAAGGAGGACGGCTCGGGAGGCGGCGCCGCCAGCAGGTCGCTCAACTCCTGGTCGTAGTGGCCCGCCTGCACCGTTCCCTCGTAGACCAGCCGCCCCAGGGGCAGGCCCATCAGTTCGAGAGTGGCGCTCGGCAGTTCCTCCACCTGGGTCAGGAAGTGGTTCACACGCTTCTTGCCCAGCAGCGCCAGGTATGTGCTGTCGCGCAGGTAGCGGGCCAGCAGGTAGCTCTCGGGCGTCTTCTCCTGTTCGAACTGGCCCTCGAAGTACTCCTTCAGGAACCCCTCGTCCGACAGCCAGTAGAACTCCGTGTCGAAGCGCCAGTCGCGCGTGGCCTGCCAGCGATGGCGCAGGTGGAAGCGCCCCCGGTTCTCCTGGGGCACCGGCAGGTCGGTGGCGTCCTCGTCGGCGGAGTCGTGCACGTAGTAGGTGCGCAACCGGCCGGCGCTTCGCGGGCCCGGCTCGTAGTCGAGTTGTGTGCCCAGCGCCGCACCGCGGTCGGAGTAGTAGTCCAGGTTCACCGTCCAGTCCTCGACCCATTCGGGCTGCCCCAGCACGTCCATCGGCTGCCAGGTGGTCTGGAGGAAGAAGCCGAACCTGTCCGACGAGCCGATCGCGTAATCGCTCAGCAGGTAAGCCCGTTCGGTCAGGTCGGTGCCGATGAACGGCAGCCACAGCAGCGTGCGCCGCTCCTCGCCCACCTGCAGGCGGGTGTCCCACGCGTGGAGGAACGTGCTTGGCTCCCGCCGTATGATCTGGGCACGCTCGGCCTGGAACTGATAGTGCGGACGGGCGAACTGGCAGGTGGAAAGCGACACGTCCCGCACCTCCAGGGTGCGGCTGTTGACCACGTAGGCCCTCTCTCCGCGCACGGCATAGACCACGTCGGCGATGGTCTGCGGGGCGGCCACGCGAAGCTCCACCTCGGTGGCCATGCCGCGCGCCCGACCGGGGTTGACGTACAGCTCCTCGGCAGATGCGTGCCGAAACAGCTCGACAAGCTGCGCCAATCTGCCCGCCGGCAACCCCTCCCCCTCGGTGCCGGGGGAGGGGCTCACGCGCACGTCGCCCCGCGCGTAGACCTCGTAGTTGCCGGTCTCGCTGTCGTACCACAGCACCGCCCTGTCAGCGCGGACCTCCAGGCTGCCGTACGTGCCGTGCACGTCCCCCAGGTAGACTGCCGTTCCCTCCTGCAGGAACAGCTCCACCTGATCGGCCTTCAGCGTGCGGATGACCCGTTCGAACTCCTCGGGTCCCGGCCCGGCGGGGGCTTCCTCCCAGAAGACGGGGGGCTCCGCGGACTGCGTCGCGGACTCCGCAGTTGCCAGCAGAGCGGACGGCTGCGGCGCGTCGAGCCGGCGCAGAGGGCAGTCCCAGACGAATGACAGGCTGCTGCGGAACTCAACGTAGGCCGCCGCGGCGGACCGCACCTGTCGTCCCTCAACGAGCCGCACCTGCCGGCCTGCGCCCCCCTCGGCATACACGCGCACGATGGCCGCCCGCACGTCCGAACGGCTGCTCTGCTCCATGTCGAACCACAGGACCATGCGGGGGGCTGCAAGACGGGTGGCGCCCTGGTTCAACTGACCGCCCCGCTCCGCCACCAGTACGCGCACGCCCTCGCTCTCCCAGGTGGTCACCACATCGTGACTGGTGAAGCGCAGAAGCGCGGAGGACTCCGCTGCGCGGGCGGGCACCGCCGCCAGGCAGGCGACCGCCACCAGGGCGAGGAGGGCAGCTTTCGGCGGTCGGCGGGCCATGCGTGTGGATGCCCCGGGGTCGGCGTGGATTCGTTGCCAAACGGACCGGCGTTCTTTTACCATATCGCCCATGCCATGTAAAAAGGACAGCCCCCGGCACGGGCGCGATGCGGAGACTGCGGAGGACGGTCGTGGACGTTGAGAAGCACAATCTGGCCCAGATCGAACGGCTCAACCAGCGCGGCGGGCGCACCCTGAGCGTGCTCGACCTGATGGAGGACGGCACACTGACGGCCGAGATGGCCGCTTTCTGCTGGTGCTGCGTCGAGGCCGGGGACAGCTTCCTGACCGGCGCCGTGCCGGGCGGGGTGGGCAAGACGACGCTGATGGCGACGCTGCTCGGCTTCCTGCCGCCGGGGGATCGCATCGTGACCGTTTCCCGCCGGGGAGTCATCGAGCAGGGCCTGCGGGGCGAGGTGGAGCAGCCGGCGACCTTCCTGGCGCACGAGATCGGCTCCGGCTCGTGGTTCGGCTACATATGGGGCGCAGACGCGGCGGCGTTCTTCCGGCTGACCGCGCAGGACTTCCGGTGCGCCTCCTGTCTGCACGCCGACACTCCGCAGCAGACGCGCGATCAGTTGCTGCCGCTCGGGGTTCGCGCCGAGGACCTGGCGCGCGTGCCGCTGCTGCTGTACATGGTGGCCGAGCGGAGCGGGATGCGCCTGCGTCGCCGCGTGGCCGCTCTCAGCTACCTGGTTGACGGTGAGAGGACGGCGCTCTACCGCTGGCAGCGCGAGGACGACCGGTTCCAGGCGCAACTGCCCCGTGAACGGATTGCAGAGCTGCTCGCCGGCCGGCTGAGCCTGGATGCCGAACGGGCCGATCACACCTGGCGCCACCGAGAGGAACTCCTGACGCAGTGGCACGAGGAGGGCATCCGCCGCTTCGAGCAGGTCCGCGCCCGGGTGGTCACCTCCTACGGGCGCGAGGAGGCGTGAAACCGTGCCACCGGGGAGACATGCCGCGCTACTGCCTGTATACTGGACTACAGGAACCGGGAAGGCGCTCAACTGACGGGAGACTGAACCGTGTTGCCCCTTACGGCTTCGAAGGTGCTGATCGTTGACGGTGTTCGCCAGGATCCCCTGATGCGGGCCAGGGCGGAGCGCATGCTCGCCGCCGTGCAGTCGCCCGAGGTGCGCGAGGTGGGCGACGAGGAACTGAACCGGATCGTTGAGGAGGAGCTGACCGAGCGCGGCCGACACGGCATGGACGGCGAGGACGACCACGTCGTCATCCTGAACCGCTTCCGCTTCGACGACGACGAGGACGAGCGCGAGCGGCGCCTGGAGGCATTCCCCGCGCTTGGTCGTCGCAAGTTCGACGGCTACGGAGGGTTCGACTGGCGCGACAGCGGCTCCCCCGCTTACCGGGAGCGCACCGGCCTGGTCTGCCAGCCGGCCTATCAGCTTCACACGGCCGTGGGCTGCCACTTTCGCTGCTCCTACTGCCACCTGGGCTGGTTCGTCAACGTGATGATGAACATGGAGGAGTTCGTCGCCCGCCTGGACGGGTGGCTGGAGCGCTGCCCCAAGCAGACGCTGTTTCAGTACGACAATCACACCGACACCGTCTGCTTCGAGCCGGAGTACGGCGGAGCGAAGCTGCTGATCGAGTACTTCGCCGACCGGCCGGGCCAGGCCCTGGAGCTTTACGTGGGCAAGAGCGACCACGTGGACTTCATGCTCGATTACGAGCACGCCGGCCACACCGTCTGCTGCTGGAGCCTGAGCGGCCCCACCCAGAGCACCGAGTTCGAGCGGCGCAGCGCCCCGATGCAGGCGCGCGT
This sequence comes from Candidatus Brocadiia bacterium, assembly GCA_046483865.1. GTDB lineage: Bacteria > Planctomycetota > Brocadiia > SM23-32 > SM23-32 > JAWOCH01. Next base: position 18,152 of record JAWOCH010000013.1, read on the forward strand.
CGAAGCCGTGCGCAAGTGCGCCCAGGCGGGCTATCCGGTGCGCGTGCGCTTCTCGCCCATCATCCCGGTGGACGGCTGGCGCGAGGAAAACCGCCGGATGATCGAGCGGCTGTTCTCATGCGTCGAGCCCGACGTGGTGACCATCGAGACGATCCGTTTCCTGGACTACGCCGAGATGGAGCGGCTGTTCGACCTGTCGTTGCTGGACGGCGAGTTTGTCGAGGCAATGCGGAAAGCGATGGGCTCCGAGCACGGCCAGGGCTGCCAGGTGCCCGACGAGTGGCGCATCCGCGTCTACCGGTTCATCCTGGACGAGCTGGAACGCGTCAGCCCGGCCACGCCGTTCGCCTTTTGCCGCGAGAAGCGGGAGCTGTGGGACCACTTCGCCGAGGACCTCGCCCGCCACAACCAGGACCCCGACTCCTACGTCTGCAACTGCGGCCCCTACAGCGCGCCCCAGACCGTCGGCGCGTGGTAAGAGCCGGCAGATCACGCTTCCCCTTGCATCGGCGCTGAAGCCGCATAGACTGCCTCTCCTCGTTAGCTGAACTCCTCAACTCAGGCAGGGCTGCAGCATCATGACTGCTTTGCGCATCGGTTTCATCGGCACCGGCAAGCCGCGCGGCACGGAAGGAAGCACCGGGTTCGGCATGGCCTACCATCACGCGGACGGGTTTCTGAACCTGGACGACCACTGCGAGCTGGTCGCCGCCGCGGACATAGTGGAAGAGAACGTGCACGCGTTCGCAGATAGATACAGCGTGCAGGGCACCTACCTGGACTACCATGAGATGCTCGGGGCGGAGGATCTGGACGTTGTGAGCATCTGCACCTGGCCCCACCTGCACGAGCAGATGACGGTGGACTGCGCCCGCGCCGGCGTGCGGGCCGTCCACTGCGAGAAACCCATGGCGGACACCTGGGGCGGCGCGCGCCATATGGCCAGCGTGTGTGCGCAGAACGACGTGCAGCTCACCTTCAACCACATGCGGCGTTTCAGCAAGGTCATTCGCAATGCGAAAGCGTTGCTGGACGACGGCCAGATCGGCGAGCTGATGCGCGTCGAGTTCGGCCGTCACAACCTGTGCGACACGGGCACGCACTGGTTCGACACGGCCAACTACCTGGCCGGCCAGCCGACCGCCGAATGGGTGCTGGCCCAGGTCCACTACGAGAGGAAGCGTCTCACCTTCGGCGCCCACCAGGAGAACCAGGCCATATCCCTGTGGCGTTACGAAAGCGGCGTGTTCGGTCTGGCCTTGACCGGCGGCGGAGAGGACATCCCCCGGGCGCACTGCCGCCTGATGGGCACCGACGGGCTGATCGAGATCCATCCCGCCGGGCCTGATACGCCTCGTCTGCGTATACGGCGCAAGGGCGGCGCCCAGTGGGAGGCGGTGGACTGCGAGGGGGAGACCGTCCACGACACCGTCAACTACAACCGGGTCATCGCGGAGCTTTCAGACTGCCTGGAGAGCGGCCGGACCCCCGAAACAGGCGCGAGAAACGCCCTGCAAGCCACGGAGCTGGTGTTCGCCTCGTGGGAATCGGCACGGCGCCGCGGGCGGGTGGACCTGCCGCTGGACATAGAAGACAACCCGTTGGTGGCGATGGTCGAATCCGGCGAACTGACCCCGGAGGGCTGAACGCTCTGCGTGGCCGGGCTGGTCGAATGGCAGTGCGGGTTGAGGCGTCGGCCGATGGGGGCTACACTGCGGCATTGCACTGCCTGGAGGGATCACGGTGGCCGAACAGGAAGTTCTGAGCGTCATCTTCTCGATGGACTGCCTGCCGGCGGGCGGCACGAAGGACGTGCCTGGGCCTGCCCGCTGGGACCAGGCGGCAGAGGCGCCCCATGCCTTCGCCCATGCGCTGGACGAGCTGGGGTTCAGGGCAACGTTTTTCGTGGCCCCGGAGGCCCTGCGCCGACTGGGCAAGCGGATGGAGCAGATGGCGGAGGCGGGCTGCGAGCTGGGCCTGCTGTGTCACCCGCAGCTTGGCGGCTACCAGGCGTACCTGGGCTCCTACAGCTACGACCGGCAGCGGGAGATGATCCGCGTCGCCCGTCGCGCGTGGGAGGATCGCCTGGGCCGGGAGCCGGCGGCGTTCCGCCCCGGGTTCTTCAGCGCCAATGACTACACCTTCCACGCCGCGTGCATGGAGGGGTTCCGCCAGGGCAGTTGCTCGATGCCCGCCCGCATGGATAACGATCAGTGCAGCATGTGGTATGAGTCGTATCCGTTCCCCCATCACACTGACCCGCTGGACCGGCTCTCGGCCGGCACGATGGAGTTCTACGAAGTGCCGGTGACCAGCGATTTCGAGGCGGCGGCCTCCATCAGCTACGAGACCTACACACCGCCCCACCTGCGCATCGAAGAGGCCGACGTACACGAATATGCCCGCCCGCTGATGGGCCGCTGGCTGGACTGGATGGACGAGGAGGAGACCGAGGTGAAGGTCCTGCATCTGGTCACCTCGAACCTCGTCAATTGGGGACAGGAGGACGACCCGCACGTCGAGCGGCTGCGCAACCTGTGCGTGACGCTGCGAGAGGTGGCGCAGCAGTGGGACCTGAGCGTCCGGTGGAGCAGCCTGAAGGCGCTGCACGAACGGGCCGACCGGCTTCTCGGGGTGGGTCTCGATGAGCAGGCCGGCTCTTAGGGGCTATTGCAGAACCCGGATCTACTGCGGCCGGCTGCGAAGCCCGATTGGCTGCGTTGTCGGCACAGAACGTCCTCAACGTGGCGTTCAGCCACGCCTCCGGCGTTCT
>JAWOCH010000017.1:0-4630 GCA_046483865.1 Candidatus Brocadiia bacterium
AGTGACAGCTATCATTATAATGTACTGCACAATTCAGGGTCATTCAAAAGTCGTCAGCAGCGCACGTTCCCCCGGCCCAGAACCCGCACAGTGTGTAGCCCAGCCGCCCTCGGCTGGGGGCAGAAGACGGATCACGGCCGAGGGCGGCCGTGCCACATAGGCCAGGTCCCTTCTCGGGCAGGAACTCGTCAGTTCAGGTCGGTTCAGTCAGAGAATTGAATGACCCTGACTGCACAATGAGGATGCGTGAACGATGGTGCTTCATTGAGGAGAATGCGTGAATGGCTGTCGGGACGTGCGCGGTGTTGGCGCGGCGCGCTGCGTGGGTAGCAGGTGCACTTGCTCTGGCCCTCGTTGTCGGCTGGGTGTCCAGCGTTTCAGCGATCTGCTACTACGGTTGCCACGACTTGCACTATGCGCACGACCCGAGTCTCAAGGGAACTCAGTATCCCTACGTTGAGTACAGGGGCGCACTCAATGCGCACTGGACGCAGTCGCTGAGGGTTCCGGACGGGCCCGAGGCGAGGAGTACCGGCAGCAAGGTGACCTAGGGGGATGGAGACCACTACTGTCGTCCGTTGCACCCCGCGCATGAGGCGCACGCCATCGGCAGCCCTGAGTATCCGGACTCGTACTTGATCAACGGCACTGTCTGCTGGGACTGGCAGTGACAGCCGGTGTTCGCTCAAAGCAAGGATGGAGGTACGGTCCATGGAACAGCACACAGACGAGGCCTGCCAGGCAGGATCCCTGACCGCAGTACTGGCATTCGCGGGCGGCCTGATAGTGCTCACGGTCCTGGCACTCGGGGTACTGGCCCCGTGGAACGGAGGCACGGAGCCTGGCCGAGCGCGTGCCGAAGCGGCCGAGGTCCGGGACTCGGTAGAACCCGAACTGGCCGAGGCGGTGCAGGCGCTCCGCAGCCGTGCTGGGAAGGCCCGGACGGGCCGCTACAAGTGGGTGGTCACCCGCACGGTGCAGATGGCAACACATCCTGGGTGGGACCCCGACGAGAAGCGCGTGACACCTCCGCCCGGGTTCTCCGAGGAGCTGAAGAAGTACGAGGAGGAGCGGCAGTTCATCCTGGACGGCCACGATGTCCGTGCCGAGTGGGACGGACAGGTCCTGGACCTGACCGAAGGCCAATACGTCCCGTGGCACGAGACGCTGGTCTGCGTGGACGGGGAAGTCAACCTGACGGATCCCCACTACCAGGGGACCGCGAAACTGGACGAGCTGGTCGGCGATCCCCACTACGTGCCTGTTCTGATGGCGCACCGAATGTTCGACCCCGTCGTCGGCGTCACCATGCCGGAGCGACTCAGCCTGCAGGGGCAGGGCGAGTTCCAGGGGCATCCATGCGTCATCGCAGAAGCCCCCTACAGCGACCGTCCGAACTCGCCGCGGGCCCGCTGGTGGTTCAGTGAGAACCAGGGATACAGCGTGATCAAGCAGGAAACACGCAGCAGCGAAGGCACCGTGATGCATGAGCTGCACATGCGGTATGAACCCGACCCTGAGGTCGGCTGGCGGCTCGCCTCCTGGGAATCCTACCAGTACCAGAGCGGGTTCTCCGAACCGGCCAGCAGGAGTTCGGCCCAGGTGACTCAAGCTCTCTTCAACGAACCGGTCAGCATTCAGGCGCCTTAGCGGCGACGGCCCAGCCCATTCGCCGCCTGTCGGCTTCAGTGCCCGGCGGGTGGGTGTCATCCGGCAGGGAGCAGATAGGTCATCTCCCGGACGGTCTGTGTCATCGGCCCCAGCATGTCCCGCTCCAGGTCCAGCTCCCGCGCGACGCCGCCCAGCAGCCAGTCCCAGTGTCCGCCCCGGTAGTCCATCACGTCCCCGCGATACAGCAGCGCGTCCAGGTGCCAGGTGAACACGTAGACGATGCCCTCGCCCTGACGGTGTCGGTAGAGCAGCGGCGCGCCGTCGGCCTCCACCAGCACTTCCGCTCCCTCGGCCGGCTCGACGTGGGTCAGATGGGCCGTCTCGGCCATGTCCAGCCGCCATGAGGGTGTCAGGTCGGCCACGAAGCTCTCGTGGCGGGTCCTGATCTGCGCCAGGGCCGGCGTCGGTTCGCGTCCGAGCATCCGGCGACAGCCGGCCAGCGCGGCCAGAGCGGGCACGTTGCGCCACTTCAGGTAGGCATCCTGCAGCCGGTCGGTCTCCCCAGGCGCCAGAAGCAGCGTCCCGCCGCCCCGGACGTAGTCCAGCATCGCATCCGGCGCCTCCGGGTGGTCGCGCGTGTACTCGCCCGCGCCGACGATGACCAGGCCATAGGGCTCCAGGTCGGCCGCTCGCACGATGTGCTCCCCGGCGGAGGTCATCGCCGTGTCGGCCCCGATGCCCTGTCGGGCCAGGGAGGTCAGCAGCGCGTAGACCGTCAGGTTCGCCCGGTAGCGGTAGAGACTCTGGAAGACGGGACACGGGCAGAGCACGAGCGTCTCGGGGCGCGTTCGGTCGGTGGGCAGGCGGCCGAGCGTGCGCGACCAGCCGCGTATCCTGTCCGCCACCGGCCGCGGCGAGCCGTCGCAGCGCACGACGCCCATCGTCTCGCCGGCCTGGGAGTAGCCCTTCTCCTCCTCGGGCGTGTCGCGGGTGTACTCGAAGCCGAGCTTGCGCGTGTATGTCTTGCTCAGTTCGTCGTCGCTCCAGCACCAGTAGTTGACGTGCCGCCCGCCGCAGGCGGTGAAGAATGTATTGTAGCGGTCGAACATGAGGAGCTGATCGCGCTCGTCGCGCACGCCCCGGCGCTCCTCGCCGATGTCCACGCCGTGGCAGATGATGATCGGCTTGCCGGATCGGCCCATCCAGCGGGTTAGCATCTCGACGTAGCCGGCCGCGTTGATGACCTCCACCGATGGCCGGTCGGCGATCGGTTCGGCCATCCATCGGCGTTCCTCCTCGCTCTGTATGTGGTAACTGCGCGGACCCTCCCAGTGGTATGCCTCCAGCCACAGGGCGTCGGCGGCCACCATCTCCGGCACGATGGTGTTCAGGTGCCCCGTCGAGAAGCAGCATCCCTCCATGGACTCGATCATGAGCTGGTTGGGGGCCACCTTGCGGAGTGCCTCGGCGATGCGGGCCGTCGAGCGCCGGCTCAGCATCTGCTGCATCAGCGCGAACTCGCAGGAGCGCGGGTTCTCCTCGTTGAAGTAGGGCTCCATCTCGGTCGGCATCCGTATCCGGTCCCAGTCGCGCTCGTCGGGCTGAAGCGCCAGCAGCTCCCCCGCCCGGCCCAGGTCCCCGTCGAACCGCTCCCGCAGCCACTCCGCCCACGTGCTGCGCACCGGCGGCGCGGTGAACTTGAACCGGAAGAAGCGCCCGATGCCCATCGCCCAGCCCAGCACCTCCGGCCGGTCGGCGCAACGGCGCAGGAACGGCGTCATGGCTTCTATGCGGTGCCTCTCGGCCGCCTCGCTGACGGCGGGATGCCACAGCTCCTCTCCGGGGTCCACGCCGTGGGCGGCGCACCATGCCTCGGCGGAGATGCCCCGCGCGCCGAACACCACCGCCCGCAGGCCGTGCTGCCTGAGCGTGTCCAGCAGCGTGTCCAGGCGCTCGAAGCGTTCCTCGACGGGGTCGGTGCCGTCGTAGAAGGTCCGTCCCGGGATGAACAGTCCGACGGCGTTCAAGCCCAGGTCCCGCATCTTCCCGAAGTCAGCTTCGAGCCTGGACGCGTTGAATGCCCAGTGCTCCCCCATCCAGTCCGCCCCGCAGGTGCCCGGGCGGCGGCCGAAGTAGCTGACGCCGTGGTAGCGCCAGGGGCGCCCGTCCAGCACCAGGTCGCCTTCACCGTCGGTGGTCACGAACGCGTCCATCGCTCGCCTCGTCCTCTGATGGTCGGTGGCACGAGTCGCGCCATTGTAGGGCCGCCGGCGGCGGACGCAACCGAGAGCACGGCGGCGCGCCTTGCCCGCGGCCCCGCGCGGGGCTATAACGTGCTACTCGCAGCCCTTCAGCAAGGGACTCAGATGAACGTCGTCATCGTCGTCATAGATACGCTGCGCTACGATCACATCGGCGCGAACGGCAATCCGGACATACGCACGCCGAACCTGGACAGGCTGGCCGCCGATTCGTGGTGCTTCGACCGTTGCTTCGCCAACAGCTTCCCCACCATCCCGCACCGCCTGGACTTCATGAGCGGCCGTTACGGGCTGCCGTTCCATAGCTGGATGCCGCTGCCCTACGACTGGCCCACGCTGCCGGAGGCGTTCGCCCAGGCGGGCTACGCCACCCAGATCATCCATGACACACCGCACCTGGTCAACGGCGGCCATCACTTCGACTGGCCGTTCCACGCGTGGACGTTCGTGCGGGGCGCCGAGGTGGACAGGCCCTGGATAGGCGAGCTGAGATGGCCGCCGAACTGGGCGCACGATGAGCTGTTCGACTTCGCGGGTGAGGAGCCGCTCTCGGGCAATCCCTTCCCGACTTACATACGGGCGAACCGCGGGCGGCGGGAGCTGGGGGACTGGAATGCGGCACGTCTGTTCGACACGGCGGCGGAGTTCCTGCACGAGAACCAGCACCGCGACAACTTCCTGCTCTGGGTGGACTGCTTCGATCCCCATGAGCCGTGGGATTCCCCGCCCGAGTTCGTGCGCATGTACGACACGCGGCC
>JAWOCH010000096.1:0-5242 GCA_046483865.1 Candidatus Brocadiia bacterium
GGATAAGGCGCGAGCCGAAGTAGTGATCCTGGACGACGCCGGCGTGGCCGTCGAGGGTGCGACCGTTACGGGCACCTTCAGCGGTGACGTCACCGGCTCCGGCTCCGACGCCACCGACGCCAACGGTCTGGCAGTGATCGAGAGCGGCAACGCGCGGAACGTGACCAGCGTCACCTTCTGCGTGGACGACGTGACGCACGCGACGCTGACCTATGACTCCAACGACAACGTGGAGACCTGCGACAGCAACTGACACCAGTCAGTGGCTGAGCGCATGTGAAGACGCACAGAACGGCCCCGGTCCCGCAGCAGCGGGAACGGGGCCGTTCCCTTCCTTCGGGACACCAGAGCCGTTGCGGGTGCTCAGGGGGTGGGTCGGAGGACTTCGGCGGCTTCCTGGTGGCCCAGTTGCTCCGCCAGCTCCAGCGGCGTCCGATTCAGGCTGTCCTTCTGGTCGGTAGAAGCGCCCTGCGCCACGAGCCATCGGACGACATCGGCGTCGCCGCGTCGCACGGCGTAGTGCAGCAGCGTATTCTGGCGGGGATCGGCCGCACTGAGGTCGGCGCCGGCGGCCAGAAGCCTCTCGGCGATGGGCAGGGGCTCGGGCGCGCGTGCCACGGCCAGCATCAGGGGAGTGAAACCGGACGTGTCGGCGCTCGGCTTTGCCCCGGCTTCCAGCAGAGCCGTCACGTTGGCGAGGGAGCCGTCGCCGGCTGCGTGGTGCAGCGCCGTGCGCCCGACGTGGTTGGTGGCGTTCGGGTCGCCGCCCAGCTCAAGCAGAAGCCCCAGCGTCTGCGGCTCGGCACCGTGCCAGGCGGCGGCCATCAGCGGCGTGCCCAGGCCCCGGTCCTGGACGGGATCGAGCGCTGCGCCGCCCTCAACCAGCGCTCTGACGGCCTCGCGATGGTTGCGGATGGCCGCGTAGGCAAGGGCGGTGTAGCGCTCGGCCGAGTTCTCGACCACTTCGGCGTCGGCACCCGCCTCAAGCAGCAGGGATATCAGCCGGGCGTTCCCGCCCCAGGCGGCCAGGTGGAGTGGCGTCCGCCCGCGCCTGGTCGTAGCGTTGACGTCCGCGCCATGCTCGATCAGCATCCGGGCGATCTCGGCCCGGCCCGCGCCCACGGCGCAGTGCAGGGGGGTAAGCCCGCCCTCGGCGGGTGAGCTGACATCGGCCCCGGCCTCCAGCAGTGCGACCACTGCCTCCCGCTCGCCGCGGGCGGCGGCGTCCGCCGCCGAATCCGCCTCGGCCAGATGCGCACCCTCCCGCACCAGCAGCTTGACGGACTCCGGATGCCCGCCGATCAGCGCGGCGGCCAGCGCGCTGTAGCCCTGCCCGTCGAGCGCGGCGATGTCTGCCCCGTGCTGCAGCAGCAGCTCGACGATCTCGGTGTGCCCCATGAACGCCGCGGTGTGGAGCGTCAGCGCGTCGTGGGGGCACCACCGTGAGTTCGGGTCGGCCCCCTCCTCGAGCAGGCGCTGGACTGTCTCCAGGTCCCCGGCATAGGCGGCGGCGGCGAGTTCGGCATTGCAGGGCAGCTCTTCCTGCGTATCGGCGGCCTGTTCCTGCAGCGGCGATTCAGCCGGTGCCTCCCCAGCCCGGAGAGGAGCACCCCAAACACAAACCAAGGCAAACACGAGGGCTATCACGACCGGTCTGCGGTGAGACGGATTCATCGAGCTGGCTCCCTGTCCTGATGGCGAGAATATGCTGGAGGCACGACCGGTGATGATAATGCCGGCGGTCGGCACCATCAAGTCAGCCGGCGCCCTGCGGTGGGGGTTCAGGGGGCCGATTCGCGGTATTCGGTTGGCGTCATGCCCATAGTCCTCTTGAAGGCTCGTGAGAACTGGGGCGGCGCCTGGTAGCCGAATGATCGCGCGATGGCCTTGACGGGGCGGTCCTCGTGGCGCAGGGCCCACGCCGCCCGCCGCATCAGGCAGTGCCTCCGGTAGGTGTGCACGGGCTGGCCGATGTACCTGGTGAACAGCCTCTGCATGTGCGCGTAGGAAAGGCCAAGTCGCTCTGCCAGGGCCGGGAAGTCCCAGTCCGACGTGGGCGTTCTTCTGATTTGTCGGGCCAGCTCCTCGATCTTGCGCCGGTGTGGAGCCGGCTGGCGGCTTTGCGGAAGTGCCGCACGCAGTGACAGCCGCCCGCCTGGGCCGAGTTCTGCCCACGCCCTTCCCCGGTAGCCCTCGGCAATTCGCCGGCACAGCGCCAGTCTCAAGCGCAGCCCCTCCGGCTGCTCTCCTCGCTCCGACCTGGGACGGAAGGAGAAGAGCGAACGGGCCGTCTCGGGGTCCAGTGAGGTCTCGTCGGTGTCGACCCGGAACAGGTGTTGCTCGTCCAGCCCTTCGTACTGGACGTGGACGGAGGGCTTGTCCGCCTCGGAGAGTTGCGCCGCGCTTTCGATCAGTCCGCCCAGCAGGTCGGTCATGTCCTCAGCACGCGCCGGCAGGTTGGGCAGCTCGGAGTGAGTAACGTCGGCCCGGCGGCCGGCATCCGTCTGGAGTTCAGACAGGGCCGCCTCGAGGGCTTCCTCGCAGTCCACCTCGGCCTCGCCGGCATCCGCCCTGCCTGATTCGGTCAGGGTGGCCAGGTCCTCAACCAGCCTGAGAGCCGCATCGGCCGCCTCCGCGACCTCCTCCAGGGCCCGGGAGGGATCCTCGGCCCGCACATCGGCCAGCTCGCCCAGCTTGAGCATCTCGCGTCGCAGGTCCTGGGCCAGAAAGCCCGTCAGCTCCTCCAGTTGACGATGGGTCCGCTCCAGCCGCCCAACCGTCTGGCGCAGCTCCTGCTCTGCACGGACCCGTCGGGTGACGTCTCGTGCGGCGGCGCAGGCCCCCCAGATTCGGCCGACGGGGTCCACCGACGGGGACAGGGTCAGGGCCACGTGCCGCGGCTCGCCCTCCGCTGTCAGGTGCACCGCCTCGTGATGCCGGATGCCCTCGCCGGCCAGCACCTCGTCCAGGCGGTGGCGCAGGGTCTCTCGCGCGTCGGTGGCCACCAGTTCGGTCAGGTGCTTGCCCTGGACTTGCTCAAACGGGCGACCGTAGATCGTCTCGGATGCCAGGTTCCAGTTGGTGATCCGCCCCTCCGCGTCCAGGCCTATCATGCCGTCGCCGGAGCAGATCACCGCCGTTGCCCAGTAGGAGAGGAGTTTCTCGGCGCGTTCGCGGCTGTCCCTGCTCTTTGCTTTCCACAGCACAAGACCGGCGGCACTGCCGTCCTGACCAAGGATGGGTATTTTGTGCAGGTCACAGGTCCCCTCGGGCCGAACCGAGGACTTCCCGTTTGCCATGAGTTCGGCGTCCTCTTCCCGGAACCGCCGTCCCACTTCGGGCCCCCATATCTCCTCGTCGGTCTTGCCGACCAGGTCCTCGGGCCATAGGCCGATCTCCCGCGCGTAGCTTGTGGTGCACATGATGCAGGCCAGGTCCGCGTCCTTGACCCATACGTCGTCGGACACGTCCCGAAGCACCTGGGACATCGAAGCGAGTTGTGCGGCCAGCTCGCCCGGGGGCCGATCGCCCGTTCCGGCGAATGCCCCGGCCAGCCGGCTGGTTTCGGCGTCTATCGCTGTGCTGCCGGCTCGTGCCGCTGCCCGAACTGCCTCGGGCAGCCGGGCCAGTTCCCGGTCGCTGATGACCTGTCGCGCCCCCGCCGCGCAGTAGCGCTGAGCTTCATCTGCTTCGGGCGAGCCGCCCAGCACGATCAGCGGCAGATGCGCTGACCACTCCTTCAGGCGAGATAACGCTCCCATGATCTCCTCTGGTGTGGCATGGCCGGAGACGAGGACCCCCTTCAGCACCCGCGCGGGAGGCAGATCCCCGGTCGGCGTGTCCACCGTGGCCATCAGCGGCAACACCAGATCGGTGCTCTCGAATACGGTCCGGCGCAGGCGGACGGCGTCCCCTTCATCACGCCCGAGCAGCAGGAAGGAGTGGGGCGGCTTCGGTCCTGTCGGTTCAGCGTTCCTCACTTGATCGCGCTTCCCGTGCGTGTCCTCCATGCGTAGTTGGTCCCTTCGCGGCTGAGGTGTTGCGGCCGTAGGGCCTGCTCACGGCCCGACGTGCGCATATCGGCTAACAGATCGTCATTCTATGCTATTTACATGCTTGGCGCAATGCGGTATGATCCCTTGCGGAGAGGGAATGGATGGGCGCGCGGCGCAACGCGGGTGTTTGGTCCTTGCGGACGGCGTTGTGCGCGCCCGCCTTGTCGTTCCCTCTGCGGAGGCGGAGACGTACAGATTCCACACCAGGATGTACATATCTGACATTCCATTATGCCCGAAGTCGCGTATAATCCAAAGCACAAAGGTGTGAAGTTGTGGCAGTGGGGGCTTCGTCTGCGAGGATGTTGTGTCGGCAGTGGAGCCCGTTCTTTGGTTGTCTGGGAGCCATTCGACCGCAGAAAGGAGGCCAGGCTACGCGGCTCAGCCCTGTGCTGAGCGGAACATCGTGCTTTTGGCGGTTTACGGGCTGCACCCGCGCAGGCGCCGCCCCCGGCAGCGTAACACGCGCGAGAAGTGAGGCGGCCCTCCAAAGCAGGGCCGTCGGTTAGTTCTCAGGAGGAAGTGTGATGCGTATACCGCGCCTCAAGATCGTTTTGCTGGTTCTGATTGTCGTAGCCAGCCTGGCCGCCTGGCAGGCCCCCGCCCGAGGCTACACGGACCTTACTGCCAGTTACGTGTGGAAGCCCATGGTCATAGGCGGGGCGGGCTGGGACGTGGGCTGCTGGGCTCATCCGACCGAGTCCGGGCTGGTCTACTGCCGCTCCGACGTCGGCGGCGCCTACCGCTGGAACGAGACCACCGGGACGTGGAAGAACATCGTGACCAGCGCCAGTATGCCGCAACCGACGGGCGGCTACTTCGGCAACTACTCGGGCGCGGACAGCATCGTCGGCGCGCCGAGCGACCCGAACGTCGCCTACATGGCAAAACCGAGCGGCGGCAGCGGCCAGGTCTTCCGCAGCACTGACCGTGGAGACACCTGGAGCCTGCCCGGCTCGTTGGGCGTGACGATGGAGCCCAACGGCGCGGGCCGCCAGGAAGGCGAGCGCCTGGCCGTAGATCCCGCCGACGCCAACGTCGTCTACTACGGCTCCGTTGCCGACGGTCTGTGGGTGACCACTGACGGGGCGGCCACCTGGAGCCAGGTCAGCGCCATACCCGTGGGCACCGCCGAGCACGGCGTCAGCACCGTGGTGTTCGACCCCACCTCCGGCACAACCGGCGGC
>JAWOCH010000122.1:0-7315 GCA_046483865.1 Candidatus Brocadiia bacterium
AACGAGAGCGCCGAGTCCAACCAGGCCTGCGCCACCACCCACGAGGCCGACACCACGCCCCCGGCGGCGCCGACCAACCTGACGGCCACCGCGGTGAGTGCCGGCCAGATAGACCTGGACTGGGATGACAACACCGAGCCCGATCTGGACAGCTACAACGTCTATCGCGACACCGTCCAGATCGCCACGGACGTCACCGCCAGCCAGTACAGCGATACGGGCCTTAGCGCCTCGACGCAGTACTGCTACACGGTGACGGCGGTGGACACGTCGGCCAACGAGTCCGCCGAGTCCAACCAGGCATGTGCCACCACGCAGGAAGGCGGCGGCACCATGCACGTGGACTCGATCACCGTGACCCTGGCGGCGGGCCCCGGTCCGTTCGACGTCCCGCACGCCGAGGTGGTGATCCTGGACGACGGCGGCGTAGCCGTGGAAGGTGCGACCGTAACGGGCAGCTTCAGCGGCGACACCAACCAGAGCGGTCTCTCTGACGTGACCGACGCCAACGGTCTGGCGGTCATTGAAGGCGAGAAGGCCAAGAACCTGGTCAGCATCACCTTCTGCGTGGACGACGTGACCCACGCGACGCTGACCTACGACTCCAACGACAACGTGGAGACCTGCGACAGTAACTGAGCGTGAGCGCGTAACGCATCGCGCTTTCTCCTCAGCGGCCCCGGCCCCGCACCAGCGGGACCGGGGTCGTTTCACTTCGCGGCGGATACGGTCTGGCCCAACCTTGCAAACGGCCGGCCCTGGGTGAATAATGTAACACTGGCCCTGAGCGAGGAGGCAGATGGACTTCTACGAGACCGTCGAGAGCCGTCGCAGTGTGCGCGCCTACCGGGCCGACCCCGTCGAGGAGGACAAGCTGGAGCGCATCCTTGAGGCCGCAAGGCTGGCCCCGAGCGCGGCGAATCGCCAGCCGGTGCACTTCTACGTGGTGACCGACGCGGCCCTGCGCGAGCGACTCCGGGAGGCATATTCGCAGGACTGGTTCGTCCAGGCGCCTGTGATCATCTGCGCCTGCCACCGGGAATCGGAAGCATGGTGCCGGTCCGACGGGAAGAGCTACGCCGACGTGGACCTGACCATCGCCATGGAGCACCTGATCCTGGCGGCCACGGCGGAGGGCCTGGGCACGTGTTGGATCGGGGCGTTCAAGCCGGCCCCGCTACGGAAGATACTGGGGATTCCCCCGGAGCTGGAGCCTGTTGCGATGACGCCCCTGGGCTACCCGGACGAGGAGCCCTCATCCCGACCACGCAAAGCGTTGGACGAGATCGTAGAATTCCTATGAGACGCTATAAGCCGCTTAACCTGCTGAACGACAAGGGCTTCTGGCCCGAGAAGATCGCCCTCGTGGACGCGATCAAGGAAGTGCTCACCATCGGCAAGTGCACCCGGCCGCTGCCTGTGCATGACTACGGGCGCTACCGCGACAAGGAATGGCGCAACGAGGAGGACGGGCTGGTCCCCTACCGCAGCGTGGACTGGTATGTGTCTAACTCGATGGATGAAAGCCGTATGCAGGTGGACTCCCTGCACCTGCTGAACGCCTTCGCGGAGGAGCCCTGGCGCAAGGACGAGCTGCTGGGCGACCATTACGACCTGTTCATCATCCAGGAAGACATGTTCGGCGGAGCCGAGCCGCCCGAGCCGGGCCGAGGCGATTACGTGGTGGGCAAGGCCCAGCCGCTGACCGCGGCAGTGATCAGCACCCACCGCATCGAGCACATCTGGGGCATGCCTTACAGCTACCTGAAGACTGAGGTCATGCGGCAGCTTTGCTTCATGTTCGGCGTGCCGGAGGCGGAGCGGGAGGATGTGATCGAGCTGGACGGTGAGCAGTACTGCCAGAACATGTGCATACTTCGGCCGGCACGCAGCGCGCCGGAGGACTGGCAGCGTTTGACGCGGGACCGGCTCGAGCAGGGCGCGCTCTGTCAGGCGTGCACTACCGACCTGAGGGCCTTCTTCCGGCGAGTGGCCGCCGAAGCCGATGACTGATTTCTGCCCCTGACTTGCCCGCCGGGCGAGGCCCGGCCCGGCACACCGACGGCACCATGATGTCTACTTCACCTGATGCCATAATGCTGGGCCTGCGCCTGCTGGAAGAGGGGCATGTGACAGCCGGGGCTCTGGCGGACCTGCTGGGGCGTGTCGTCCAGGCCGATGCGCCCGACGACCTGTTGGCGCTGGAGGAATGCCTGCTCGAAGGCGAGGCGGACCTGGCCCCGGTGCTGGACGGCCTGGAGCGGGCCGCGCCGTACGTGCCGGTCGACTGCCGGGGCTGCGGCGGCCGCTTTCGGGCGCCCTCCGAACGCCTTGGGCCGTCCGCCTGCTGCCCATTGTGCGAGGAGCCGGTCGTGCGGGCGCCGGCGATGATGCTGTCCGAACGGGGTGGCGGCGCCGCCCGGAAGGCGGCGGAAACGGCGGCTGCCTACCCCCTGATCGGTGCAGAGCGACGCTTTGCGCACTTCGAGCTGATGGAGCTGGTGGGTCGGGGCGGGGCGGGGCAGGTCTACCGGGCGCGCAACTGCCGCTCGGATCGTGCCGTGGCGGTGAAAGTGCTCGATTTCCGCCCGTCGGAATCGGCAGGCGGCGCGCTGGAGCGGCTGCGCCGCGAAGCGCGCGCGGCCTCGTCAGTCAGGCACGCCCACATCGTGCCAGTCTTCGACATAGGGATCGCCGACGGTCTGCCGTATATCGAGATGGAGTTGGTGCGGGGGCCGTCGCTGGAGCGACGAATCCGGCGGGACGGGATGCTGCCCGCCGCCGAGGCGTGCCGCCTGTGCCGGCAGGCGCTCGAGGGGCTGGGGGAGGTGCATCGCCGGCGGATCGTGCACGGTGACGTCAAGCCGGCGAACATCCTGATCGATCCTGCGGGCACTGCCAGGCTGACGGATTTCGGCATATCGCGGTTTCTCGAGGAGACAACCACGTTCACTTCGGGTGGATGCGTGATGGGTTCGCCGCACTTCATGGCGCCCGAGCAGTGGCGGGGGGAGCCGATAGAGCCCGCCACGGACCTGTACGCGATGGGGCTGGTGCTCTACCACGCCCTGACCGGTCGGTTGCCCTATGGGGAGCTTCCGCACGCGGCCCTGATGTACAGGCACCTGCACGAGCCGCTGATAGCTCCAGGCGAGCCGTGCCCGCCGCTGCCGGACTATCTGGCCGACGTTGTCCGACGGGCGACCAGCAAACGGCCGGCGGAGCGTTTCGCTGAGGCACAGGACTTCGCCGCCGCACTGCGGCTGTTCGAGGAGGGAAGAGCGCGCTGACCGGGGTTCTCTCACCACGGAGCACGGCATAACGGGGAAGGCGGGATGATGGCGGCTGAACCGGGAAGTGCCAACTACCGGGCGGAATGTCTCAAAGCTCGTTGCTGCTGGACAGCAGCAGCGTCACCGGGCCGTCGTTGACCAGGTGGACCTGCATCTCGGCCTGGAACCGCCCCGTGGACACCGGCACGCCTCTTTGGGAGAGCTTGCGCGCGACGGCTTCATAGAGATTCTCGGCGCGTTCTGGCGGCGCAGCGCTCGTGAAGGACGGACGCCTGCCCTTGCGACAGTCGCCGTACAGAGTGAACTGGCTGACCAGCAGGATGCTGCCCTCCACGTCGAGCACCGACAGGTTCATGCGCCCCGATTCGTCGTCGAACACGCGCAGCCCGGCCACCTTGCGGGCTATGTAGTCGGCGTCCTCCTCTTCGTCGTCCTCCCCTACGCCAAGCAGCACCGCCAGACCTTGCTTGATCTCGCCGACGACCTCGCCTTCGGTGGTCACGTGTGCCCGACTGACGCGCTGGACGACGGCTCTCATGGGCTGCCCTCCTCATCGGCGAGTCGGATGAGCCTGCGGTGCAGGGCGGGGATGCTGCGGCGGTGGTCAACGCGGAAGTTGTAGCCCTTGCCCCCCTTCGACGTGGGCCGGCGCACGACGTTCTTGCAGGGGCGGAAGTAGTAATCCTCGATGTCCTCCCGGATGTCGAAGGACGCCGTGCTGAGCGGCGCGACTGCGTGGCCCAGGTTGCGGCTGATACTGAGCGCCTTCAGGAAGACTTCCGGCAGGATGACCGCCGAGCCGAAGTTCAGCAGCACGCCGCCCGCCATGCCGGCGACCGTCTCCACGTAATGACGGAAGTCCCGATGGGAGGCCGCGCCGGTCTTCGCTCCGTCGAAGGTGGGGTGCTGATGGATGATGTCGGTGCCGATGGCCACGTGCACCGTCGCGGGCACGTCCATCTCGAACGCGCCGCACAGAACGCTGTGGTCCCGATGCGGGAGCCGCTCCTCGGAGATGCGCCGCCCCACGGCCCGGCCGAAGCCCTCGTCGGTCACGTTGATGGTCTCGTTGATGAACCGGCCGGTCTCCTCCGCCATGCCGAAGGAGCCGTCCTCGATGCTCTCGGCCACGTCTTCGCTGGTCTCGCCGATCAGTGCGATCTCGAAGTCGTGTATGGGACAGGCGCCGTTCATCGCCAGGTGATGGACGAAACCGCGCCGCATCAGGTCCCGCACCACCAGCCCCAGGCCGCACTTGATCACGTGGGCGCCGAACTGCATGAGCACCGTCCGGCCGGACCGCGCCGCCTCGTAGACGCGCTGGCACAATTCGTCGAACCCCTCGGCGTCCCAATCGGCGCGCGTCTGCTCCGGAGGCAGGAAATCCTCCAGACCCACCAGGTTACGCCGCTCCCGGATGGGGTAGGTACGGACCTTGTCGAACTCCAGCATGGGGTGTACCCTTGCGGCAAGGGTGGACTCGTCTACAATGGATTATACGTTCGCGGCGAACGCCGATGCAACGCGGCCTGCCGCAATGAGCCGAACCATCGGGAGCGAACAGGTGAGCCGGAAAGAAACCGTTCTCATCGTTGACGACAAGGAGAGCATGTTGAGGATGCTCTCCCAACTGCTGTGCGAGCAGTACGACGTGGTGACCTGCGGCTCGGGGCAGGAGGCACTGGAGGAACTCAAGTCCACCTCCGCCGACGTGGTGCTGTCCGACATCCGAATGCCGGACCTGAACGGGATGGAGTTGCTGCGGACGGTCAAGGAGCGGGCGCCTAACACGGAGGTCATCCTGATGACCGCCTACGCGACGGTCTCCCAGGCCGTCGAGGCGGTCAAGGCGGGTGCCTACAACTACCTGACCAAGCCCTTCGAGCCGGACGAGCTGAAGATCGTCCTTGAGAAGGCCCTGGAGCGGAAGGAGCTGCGCGAGGAAGCGGAGATACTCAAGGAGCAGGTCGAGCGCAGGTACGGCTTCCCCAACATCATCGGCGAGAGCGAGGCGATGAAGCGCGCCTTCGAGCTGGCGCGCAAGGCCGCCGAGACCGACACCACCGTGCTGCTGACCGGGGAGAGCGGTACGGGCAAGGAGATCTTCGCCCGCGCCATCCACTATGCCAGCGACCGACGCAGCAGACGCTTCGTGGCCATAAACTGCGGCGCCATGCCCAAGGAGCTGATCGAGAGCGAGCTGTTCGGCCACGTCAAGGGGGCATTCAGCGGGGCGAGCAAGGACAAGCCCGGCCTGTTCATGGAGGCCGACCGCGGGACGCTGCTGCTGGACGAGATCAGCGAACTGGACCCCGACCTGCAGGTCAAGATCAACCGTGCCATCCAGGAGAAAGAGATCCGCCGCGTAGGGGACACGAACGACATCCCCGTGGACGTGCGCATAATCGCCTCCACCAACCGGGACCTGAAGGAGGCGATGAAGGGGGGGCGCTTCCGGGAGGACCTCTACTACCGGCTGAACGTCTTCCCCATTGACCTGCCGCCCCTGCGCGAGCGGGTGGGGGACATACCGCTGCTGGTGGATCACTTCCTGCGGCAGTTCGCCGGGACCGAGGCCGATCGCTACGAGCTGGACCAGACGGCCGTCGAGGTCCTGCTCAATCACCACTGGCCCGGCAACGTGCGCGAACTGCAGAACGCCATCGAGCGGGCCGTGGTGCTGAGCGACGGCTACAGGATCACCCCGTCGCTGTTCCCGTTCATCGAGGCCGAGGCGGCAGAGGGGCTGCCGAGCGTCGCGTCCGTTCTGCGCCTGCCTTACCGGGAGGCGATGGATCGGATGAGCGAGGAGTGTCGGCGGCAGTACCTGGTGGGCGTGCTGAAGAAGTGCGAGGGCAACGTCACGCACGCCGCCGAGCACGCGGGCATCGAGCGGGAGAGCTTCCATCGCCTGATGCGCAAGTGCGACATTCAGGGCGAGGAGATCCGCCGCGAACTCGCCGAGAAGTGACCCGCCCCCGACGCCGGGCGACTAACCTGCGGGAACCGGGCCTGCCGCCGCACGCCAGATACACAACGGCCGGGCGGCCCTTGACGGACCGGCCCGGCCGCGCCCCCATCGGCAATGCAGAGGCATGTTACTTGATCTGGACGGACTTCGCCTTCGCTGCCTCGGACTTCGGGAGGGTCAGCTTCAGGACGCCGTCCTCATAGGTGGCCTGGATCCGGTCGGCGTCCACGTAGTTGGGCAGGCGCATGCGGCGTTCGAACTGGCCGTAGCGGCGCTCAACCCGGTGATAGTCCGTCTCTTCGCTGACCTCCTCCTCCTCCTTCTTCTCGCCGCGCAGACAGAGCACGCCGTTGTCGACGGTCACCTCCAGGTCGTCCCGTTCCATGCCGGGCACCTCGGCGGTGACGGTCAGCTCGTTCTCGTCCTCCGACACGTCAATGGCCGGTACGAAGCGGCGCTCCGTCCAGCGCTCCGGCAGGAACGACTCGCCGAAGTCCTCGAACATCTCCTCGAACAGACGCTGAAACGGCCATCTGTTCCTCGACAGTCCGCTCGGCCTTCTTCTGACTATGTCAGCCATCGCGAACACCCCCGTCAGTTAGTTGAAGAACTTCACCCAAAACCCAGGGCATAGAGATGCAAGAGCTGTACCACTCAGCGCCGTCACACGTAAATCCTGTCCAGACAATGCCTTACGTGTCACCAGACTGATCCGCCCCGGCCGGTCGGCGCTCCGGGCAGGTGCCAAACTGGCAAAGGCGGCCTCTGGCCTGCCGAAATGACAGACCACCGGTTGAACGGGCTGCGTCCACTCCGGTAGAATGCGCCCCAACCGAAATCCCCTGCTCTGCGTGGAGGGCCTGCCATGGCGCAGCAAGGGCGTGAGCGGTGGACCAGCCGGACGGCGTTCATCATGGCTGCTGTCGGCAGCGCCGTCGGACTGGGCAACCTGTGGCGTTTCCCCTACGTGGCATTCAAGAGCGGCGGCGGCGCGTTCTTCATCCCCTACTTCGTCGCCCTGATCACCACGGGCATCCCGCTGATGATTGTG
>JAWOCH010000124.1:0-4609 GCA_046483865.1 Candidatus Brocadiia bacterium
GCCTTTCGTCAGGCTCAAGGCCCTGGGCGAAGCCGAAGGGCTGGGTTACAAGCCATGTTTTCTACAAAGCACTCAGGGAAGTCAGCCTCCGCCAGCAAACCCAGCATCTGAGCGAGGCTTGCCTGCGTGTCAAGCTCCGCCAGTGAGCCGCGGGCTACGTGCAGGAAGTGCGCGAAGTCCCGATCCGTTCCGCGACCGTGTCCTTCGGCGATGTTGGAGGCGACCGATACCGCCGACCTACGGATCTGCGCGGTCAGGCCGAACCGTTCCTCAGCCGGAAACGCGGCTGACGCTTCGTAGACCTGGCGGGCAAGAAGCATCGCCTTGCGCCACAGTTGCAGGTCGCGGTAGTTGCGGACCCGTTGCGGGGTGCCCGAACTCTCTGTTGCCCGCTCGCCACTCTCGACCGTATTGTCGTATTTGCGCGAGCCGATCCACAAGCGACTGACTACTGGGTCTTGCTGATCGATTCACTGGGTTCGGTTGGTGCTCCGATGGGTGAAGACGACCCTGGAGTGCGGCGCCTTGGCGCCGCTCTGGAACCCGGCGGCTTGCCGCCGGAGAGCGCGGAAAGGCGGGGCAAGCCCCGCAACGGCAAAGCGGTGGCAAGCCACCGCACTCCAGAAGCCGGTCTCTTGCTGCCGCACGGATTACTGCGAAACGCGACGTTGAAGCTGCACTACGTCGCAACTACAGACATTGCGCCCAAACTGCTCCATGGTGTGCACGTCGTCGCCGTCAACTCCCGGCCTCTCGACCCGCTCGGGGACGTCCGCCCGTTGCCGTTAGCTCCCGGCTCCCGGCTCCCGGCCCACTGCTGTCTCCCGCCCATTGGCCAGGTGGGCTGCCTTGCGTTACACTGCCAACCGATGATCCTGCGAGCGAACAGAGGCGTGGCGGCGATGCTGGCGGCGCTGGTGTTGCTGACGGGGATGGCCGGCGCAACGGGGGTGCGGGTGGCTTTGCGGCCGCCGACCAGCCGCCTGGCGCGGGGGGTGGTGGTCGTGTGGCTGAGCACCGGGCGGATAGAACGCCTGAGCGAACCGGGCACGTACGACCTGGAGTTCGCCTGCTCTCACGTGGAAGACGCGACCGAACGTCTGCGCGTCGAGATCACCGCCCGTGCCGCCCCCGAGTTCGACGCCGGCCAGTACCGCCGCTGCGATGCCGCCGAGGTGCCCGACATGGCCGCCGCGCAGGCCGGTGTGGCCGTGTCCTTCCAGGACGAGTTCGCCCGGCGCTACATCACGGCTCAGGACAGACCCCTGCCCGTGCGGCTGCCCGACGGACGCGAGGTGCCGGTGAGTCACGCTTTCGTCACCACCGGCGGGCTGGTCTGCATGCTGCCGGAGGGCAGTGCATCGCTGGAGCCGGCCCTCGCCCTGATGCAGGGCGACCGGCTGCACGTGCTCGGCCGGGCTTACCCGGCGCCGGGCTCGGCCACTTGGGTTGTGGTGGACTGGCTGGGTTTCAGCGAGCCGACCGCCGGCCCGGACGAGCCGCCCTGGCAGGTGCGGGCGCTGTGGGACGAGGAGGAACTGCTCAGCGTCATGCGCCCCGGCGACTACAGCCTGCGCCCGCCGTGCCGGCACAAGGAGCGCGCTCGAGCACGGATCGGGCTGCGCCTGCGCACGTTCCCCCTTGTTGACCTGAAGGTGGGGGACGCGGAGGTGACGGCCGAGCTGGCGGCGACACCGCAGGCGCGCAGCTACGGCGTGCAGGGCCGCGACGGCCTGCCGCCGGGCCACGGGATGCTGTTCTTCTGGGAGCGCCCTCTGAGGGCGCGCTTTGTGATGAAGTCCGTCTCCTTCCCGCTGTCGGTGGCGTTCATCCGCGCCGACGGCATCATCACGGACATAGAGCACATGGAGCCGGGCGACCAGGTGGGCGTGGTCTCCAGCGTGCCGGTGAACTACGTCCTGGAGATGCGCCGGGGCTGGTTCTCCGAGCACGGCGTGCGGGAAGGAGGCCGGGTGGTTGTGCCGTGACAGACGAAACGCACAGCCCGCCGAGCATCGACGTTGACGTTCTCCTGGAGCGTCTTCGGGACGACGGCTTCTACGCGGGGCAGATCATCCTGCGCCGGGACGAGCCCGCCATTCCGCCCCGGTATGCGCAAAGCGATGAGCCCCGCACGGAAGTGGAGCGCGCCGTGCGCCTGGCGCTGGGCGTCAATCGCCTCTACACCCATCAGACGCGGGCTCTGGAGGCGGTACGTGAGGGCCAGGACGTGGTGCTGCACGGCGGGGCGGCCGGGGGGAAGTCCCTGGCTTTCCAGGTGCCGGCCGTCGAGCGCGCGCTCCGGCAGCCGCCGGGGGCCACCATGGTCCTGTGCCCCTACAAGCCCGTCGCCCACGCCCAGCGGCGCAAGCTGGAACGCATTGCCCGGCACGCGCCCGGTCTGTCGGAGGCAGTGACGGTCTACGACGGGGACCTGAGCCCCTCCCTGCGGCGGCACAGGCGCGGGCGGCCCCTGCTGATCACCAATCCCGACATGCTCCATCGGGGCATCCTGCCCAACCACCCCCGGTGGGCCGAGTACTTCAGCCGCCTGCGCATGGTCGTGCTGGAGGAGCTGCACTCCTACAGCGGCCTGTTCGGGGCGAATGTGGCCTGCCTGATGCGGCGGCTCTGGCGAGTGTGTGGTCACTATGCGTCGCAGCCGCAGTTGGTCTGCACCACCTCGACGCTGGCCAACCCGGCCGAACATGCCGAGCGTCTGACCGGCAGAACGGCCCGGGTGATCGCGTCGGACGGCGCGCCGCGCGGCGCCCGGACCTGGTTGCTGTGGCGGCCGCTGACGGCTGCGCCCAGCGTGGAGGCCGGACGGCTGGTGGCAGAGCTTGCCGAGGCCGGCCACGGGGCGATTGCCTTCAGCCGGGGGCGGGTGGCCTGCGAGCTGATCGCCGAGTACGCCCGTCGCCGCCTGCGCGACCAGGGCCGTCCGGCCGACACGGTGGCGGTGTACCGCGGCGGGCACCGGCCCGAGGAACTGCGCGGCGTGGAGGAACGGCTTCACGACGGGGACGTGCAGGCAGTAGCCACCACGAACCTGCTGGAGCTTGGCCTGGACGTGCCCTCCTTGGACGCCGCCGTGCTTTGCGGCTGGCCGGGCTCGGTTGCCGCCTTCCGCCAGCAGGCTGCCCGTGCCGGACGCGCCGGGCAGGCGTCACTGGTGATCCTGGTCAGCCTGGAGGACCCGGTCAACAACTTCCTGATGGCTCATCCGGAGTACATCTTCGAGCGCGATTCGGGGCCGGGCGTCGTCGAGCGGGACAATCCTCATGTGACCGCCGGCCACCTGCGCTGCGCCGCGCAGGAGCTGCCCCTGTGCGCCGAGGATGCCGAGCGCATCAGTCCGCGCGCCCAGGAGGCATTGCCCGTGTTGGAGGATCGCCGCAAGCTCTATCACCGGGATGGACTGTGGTATCACGCCGCCTCCGAGCAGCCCGCCCGTGAGCTGCCCCTGCGGGGCTATGCCGGGCGCAACGTGCTGGTCATGGACGTGAGTGCCGACCGGGTCATCGCCGAGGTGGACTGGGTCGGCGCGCACCGGGCCGTCTATCCGCAGGCAATCTACCTGCACGACGGGCGCACTTACCTGGTGAGGGATTTCGACCGGGAGAAGCGGCACGCCTACGCGGAGCCGGTCGAGGTGGACTACTACACGGTGCCGCTGGATCACACCTTCGTCGAGAGCGTGGACGAGTGCCTGCGGGAGCGGGCGCTGGCGGGCGGCACCGTTTTCTTCGGGGAAGTCACGGCCGGTTCAATCACCACCGGGCTGCAGCAGCGCAGGTTCGGCTCGAACGAGCTTATCCGTTCCATCGGCATCGAGCTGCCCCCGGTGACCTATGAGACGATGGGCCTGTGGCTGTGCCTGAGTGCGGAGCGGGAAGCGGAGCTGAGTGCCCTGGGGCTGACGCCGGAGTTCTACGGCCTGGGCAATGCGCTGCGGATCGTGCTGCCGGCCTTCATGACGTGTGACGTGCTGGACCTGGCTCCCTGGTCGGGCCAGACCAACTTCCCCTGGACATCGCTGTACGTCTACGAGCGCTACCGCCGCGGGCTTGGCTTCACAGAGCGCATGTTCGAGGCGGCGGACGAAGTGCTGGGAGCCGTGTGGCGGAACCTGTGCGACTGCACGTGCGAGGACGGATGTCCGCTGTGCGTGGGCGACCCGGTCCGTCCGTTCATGATCACCAACCCCGAGCTGGAGGCGGACCTGATACCGTCCCGCGCCGAGGTGCGGCTGGCGCTGGAGTGTCTGCGCCGGGAGGCGCCGGTCGAGGAACTGCTGGTGGAGGTCTTCGGTGTCGACAGAGTGGAGGAGTTGCTGGCGGGACGGCGGGAGCTGCTGGACCGCCGCCGGGCCGAGGCGGCCGAGGCGCCGGCGCGGATGCTGCCCACTGACACGCCCGCCGACGGCGCAAGCCCGCGCGTCCGCCTGCCGCTCCAGACCGAACGGGGCGTGCGACGCCGCATCGAGAGGATGCGCACCGCCGAGCAGAAAGGCCCGTTCAAGCCCGTCCGCCGGGCCGCTGTGCCTGCGCCGGAGGAGCAGGAGACACTGCCCACCCCCGACCCGGCCAGCCGGCGGGGCGTGGAG